>JBCBTO010000230.1:0-519 GCA_039818625.1 Pseudomonadota bacterium | reverse complement strand
TCCAGCAGAACGCACCGGTATTCTTGCCCGCAAGCTCGGCATGACGCGTGTCTTCTCTGATGAAGGCATGCACATTCCCGTAACTGTGCTCTCGCTCGACGGCTGTCAGGTTGTTGGTCAGCGCACCGACGAGGACCGCGCTGTCACCACCAAGAAGGGCGGCGAAGTTATGCGCAATGACGGCTACCGCGCTGTCGTGATGGGCATCGGCGAGCGCAAGGCCAAGCGCGTTCCCAAGCCGCAGCGGGCTGAATATGCGAAAGCCGGCGTAGCACCGAAAGCGCGCCGCTCCGAATTCCGCGTCAAGGGCGAACTGCCTGAGATCGGCGCGGAAGTCCTCGCAGACCATTTCGTACCCGGCCAGAAGATTGACGTCGCTGCGACCTCAATCGGTAAGGGTTTTGCCGGTGCCATGAAGCGCTGGAACTTTGGTGGCCTGCGCGCGACGCACGGTGTGTCCATCTCCCACCGGTCGCACGGCTCCACCGGCCAGTGTCAGGATCCGGGCAAGGTGTTTAA
>JBCBTO010000229.1:0-559 GCA_039818625.1 Pseudomonadota bacterium | reverse complement strand
AGGCGAGATCGAGGCCTGAGCGGACGCCCTTTATCTTGGCCATGAGCTCGTCTGGCCCCCCATCGACAAAGGTATTCGGCTCCATCACCGAACCGCCGAGCGCGCCGTTCTCATCGTCGAGCCATGCCGTGAATTTCACGGTCATGTCCACTTGGTCGTAATTGTACATCCCGGACCAGATGCCATTCATGTCCGTCGATTTGCCCATGACCGGCCTTTCGCCAAGCATCCCCTGGGGTTGATCTAACAAAGCGCCAGGCGCATCAAGCGCGCCATGAATATTCTTTTAGTGGGATCTGGCGGTCGTGAACATGCGCTCGCCTGGAAAATGGCCCAGTCGCCCTTGGTCGATGTTGTTCACACTGCGCCGGGAAATCCGGGCATTGATGAGGTTGGCCCGTGTTTCGACGTGAAGGCCGACGACGTCGATGGGCTCGAAAAACTCGTCCTTCAGATCGAGCCGGACTTAGTGGTAATTGGCCCGGAAGCGCCGCTGGCCTTGGGTCTTGCGGACCGCCTAAGGGCGCGGGGCTTTGACGTTTTCGGGCCGAGCCAGGAG
>JBCBTO010000228.1:0-675 GCA_039818625.1 Pseudomonadota bacterium | reverse complement strand
CGAAACGCAAGGTCTTCGATGAGCCGGTCGCTGATGACGGCCTTGGTGACTATCTGGCGCGGGTCGATGGGGATGACATCGCAAGTGTGAGCCCGCGCGAACGGCCAATGGAACGCCTTGAGCCGATTGCAGACGGCTTTACCCGGCAAGCATCATCAGAGACCATGACATCGGAACCAGCCAAACCGCATGGCATTGCACCGCCTGATGATGAGGAAAACCGTACGACCACATTACGCGTTTCCGCACCCGCACCCCCGGCGAAGAAGAGCAAGCGCGCACTCGCAGAAGCGCAACCCACCCTACCGGTCTTCAAAGAGCCGGGCGAATTTGAGCTTCCAGCCCTTCATTTCCTGACAGAACCGCCTGCAAACCGCGAGAACCAAGGCCTGTCCCCGGAAGCGCTCGCCCACAACGCGCAACTTCTGGAAGACGTGCTGGAGGATTTCGGCGTGAAGGGTGAAATCATACACGTGCGCCCTGGACCCGTGGTCACGCTTTATGAACTGGAACCGGCCCCCGGCATCAAATCATCTCGTGTTATTGGATTGGCGGACGATATCGCCCGCTCCATGAGCGCTACGTCAGCACGGATCGCGGTTGTTCCGGGCAAGAATGCCATGGGGATCGAGCTACCGAACGAGACACGCGAAACGGTTTATCTGAAAACCCTCC
>JBCBTO010000227.1:0-699 GCA_039818625.1 Pseudomonadota bacterium | reverse complement strand
CCGGAGATCAAGGATCTTCTGGAGGGCAAATCACCCGTTCGGGATTCAGGCGACGATACGCCGCCAAGCCGTGGCTCGGCTATCCCGAAGACTGGGAAAGGCACATCGTCCGACGGCGAACCCGACGCCGGTGGACTGGAGCCACAGCCGCAAGGTTGAGATCAGCTGCGACATTGATATTAAGAAAGCCCCCTTCGCGGGGGCTTTTTTGCTTTGGGCGGAATCGTGTAATCTCGCTGCAGTGTTTGGCTAACACTTTCTTACGATCACGACTCTTTAATTGTTTTGGATTTATTCTCTATTTCACGTAACCGGGGACGGGGTTTGTGCCCATGCGATTGAGGTGCAGAACCTATGAAAAGGCTGGATAATAAGTATGGTGCGTAAGTATTTCGGAACCGATGGTATTCGCGGCAAGGCTAACGTCTGGCCAATCACACCTGAAATTGCCATGAAGGTCGGTATGGCGGCGGGCCTCATGTTCAGGAATGGCGACCACCGCCACCGTGTTGTCATTGGCAAGGACACGCGTCTTTCGGGTTACATGATCGAAAACGCCCTGGTCGCGGGCTTCACTTCCGTCGGCGTCGACGTTTTCGTCCTCGGGCCCATCCCAACACCGGGTGTTGCCATGCTGACGCGCTCCATGCGGGCTGACATCGGCGTTATGATTTCCGCCTCGCACAATCCGTTCTCCGA
>JBCBTO010000226.1:0-1278 GCA_039818625.1 Pseudomonadota bacterium | reverse complement strand
ATGACATCGCAGCCAGCCTCCGCAACGGTCCGGGCCATCTGATCGTCGCGCTGCAATCCCCAGACATCATTGACGATGGATGCTCCAAGTTTCAGAGCCTCAGCCGCGACATCAGCTTTATAGGTGTCAATGGAGACAGGAACATCGACCGCATTGCATAGCGCACCCATCACCGGCCGCAGGCGCGCCAATTCTTCCTCGGCGGAAACGGCCTGCGCCCCGGGTCGGGTGGATTCCGCGCCTATGTCAAGGATATCGGCCCCTTCGGCGACAAGCCGTTCAGCCTGCGCGCGTGCGGCGTCAGTGGTGTTGAAGTTGCCGCCGTCGGAGAACGAATCCGGCGTAACATTCAGGATTCCCATGATTTTGGGATGGCGCGCCTTCGACGAAGACATCAACTGATCAGCCGTCCATTTTCAGGGCGGCTATAAATGCTTCCTGTGGAATCTCTACCCGCCCGAACTGGCGCATCTTCTTCTTGCCAGCCTTCTGCTTTTCAAGAAGCTTGCGCTTCCGGGTGACGTCACCGCCGTAACACTTCGCCGTCACGTCCTTTCGAAGTGCCGCAATCGTCTCGCGCGCGATGATCTTCCCGCCGATCGCCGCCTGAATCGGAATCTTGAACATGTGGCGCGGAATGAGATCCTTGAGCTTCTCACACATCACACGCCCGCGGGCTTCCGCCTGAGACCGGTGAACGAGCATCGACAGCGCATCGACCGGCTCGGCATTGACGAGAATGGACATTTTGACGAGATCACCAGCCTGGTAGCCCGTGATTTGATAGTCAAAACTCGCATAGCCTTTGGATATGGACTTCAGCCGGTCGTAAAAATCAAAGACGACCTCGTTGAGCGGCAGGTCATAGGTCACCATCGCCCGCGTACCCACATAGGAAAGCTCAACCTGAAGGCCGCGCCGCTCCTGACAAAGCTTCAAGATCGCCCCGAGATAATCATCCGGCGTCAAAATCGTTGCCCGGATCCATGGCTCACGGATTTCCGAGATCTTGACCACATCGGGCATATCCGCCGGGTTGTGAAGCTCTGTATCAGAGCCATCGGTCATGGTCATCTGGTACACGACACTTGGCGCGGTCGCGATGAGATCGAGATTAAACTCGCGTTCAAGCCGTTCCTGAATGATCTCAAGGTGCAAAAGCCCCAGGAAGCCGCAGCGAAAGCCGAAGCCGAGCGCCGCAGAAGATTCCATTTCGAAAGAAAAACTCGCGTCATTGAGGCGAAGTTTCCCCATGGCGGAGCGCAATTCTTCAAAATC
>JBCBTO010000225.1:0-1415 GCA_039818625.1 Pseudomonadota bacterium | reverse complement strand
GCCGCTGCGAGGAAGAAACCGGCGAACTCTGCGCAAAGCATTAGACCGCCTTTACGCCGTGAGTGGTGCAATCGGCGCTTTTTTCATCGTCGCGATTTGTGTCGTGGTGCTGATTCAGGTGGGCTTTAATATCGTTGACCGTGTGGCGCAGGCGACCACCGGCACGGCAATCGGCCTCGTCTTGCCATCTTACGCAGAGTTCGCCGGTTTCTTCCTCGCAGCGGCCACGTTCTTCGCCCTTGCGGATACACTTCAAAGCGGGAACCACATCCGGGTCACGCTCGTTCTTCAGACCTTTCCTCCGCGCGTTCGCGCCGCCGCGGAAATCTTTTGTTGTGCCGTTGGGCTGGTCACATCTGCCTTCTTTGCCTATTGGGCCGGCTTTCTGGTTTACGAATCCTGGCTGTTTGGCGATCTTTCCCCGGGCATTGTCGCCGTGCCGCTCTGGATCCCACAGCTTCCGATGGCACTTGGGCTCGTCTGCCTCACCATCTGTTTTCTCGACTTATTCATTCAAGCCGTTCGCGGACGGGAGCTTTCCTACGCCCGCACCGATGACACAGAGACTTCAGCGGAGTAGCGGCTATGGAACAGATCATCATCGGCCTCGTTCTGGTCATCTCGCTTTTTGCCCTTTTGGCTTCCGGTCTTTGGGTTGGGTTCTCCCTTCTCGCCGTAGCGCTTATCGGGTTCTTTGCCTTTGTTGACGCACCGGTCGGGCTCATCATGGCGACGAATGGCTGGGAGGCCAACAACTCCTGGGCGCTCGCGGCTTTGCCCATGTTCATCTGGATCGGGGAAATCCTGTTTCGCTCCAGCCTGTCGAAGGATCTGTTTTCCGGTCTCGCACCTTGGCTTGCCCGATTGCCGGGCGGTCTTCTGCATGTGAACATCGTGGGCTGCGGTATCTTCGCCGCCGTCTCCGGGTCATCTGCTGCAACATGCGCCACTGTCGGCAAGATGTCCGTTCCGGAACTGCGCAAGCGCGATTATGATGACCGCATGACCATCGGGACGCTTGCGGGCTCGGGAATCTTGGACTGCTGATCCCGCCCTCAATCATCCTGATCGTTTACGGTGTGGCGATTGAGGAATCCGTGGCGCGGCTTTTCCTTGCCGGGGTCGGACCCGGCATCATGATGCTGCTTCTGTTCATGGGCTATGTGATGATCTGGGCGATGCTCAATCGCGAGAAGATGCCCGCTGTTGAGATGTCCATGGGTTTGATGGAAAAGGTTTATGCCTCGCGCACGTTGATCCCGGTGGTGGCGCTGATCGTCGGCGTGATCGGATCCATTTACATGGGGGTCGCGTCACCGACAGATGCCGCTGCGGTTGGGGTGTTTCTCTCCTTCGTTCTCGTCTGGTGGAACGGCGAGTTCACATGGTCGCTTTTCTCACAAAGCCTGCGGGGC
>JBCBTO010000224.1:0-1443 GCA_039818625.1 Pseudomonadota bacterium | reverse complement strand
TTAAGTTTGATGGCCTTCGAACACAATGCACTGATTCAAATTTGAGTGATTTTTTTATGTATTTTGCAACGGAAACACACAATGTGATCGATGCGTCGTTCTACCTATTCTGAGTTGTACATGGCTCGAAACATGTTGATCACGGCTGACCAATTCGCATTAGATCAGAATTTCCGGGCAAAGACGATCAAGAGACTTCCTGAACCGGGCACCTACAACATCCTTCAGCGTCGCAGAAAACGCATTTTCGATACACTCGTAGCGAGTGTTCTCTTTGTCTTCCTGCTGCCTGCATTGCTCGTGATCGCCATTGGCATCAAGGCGACGTCGCAAGGACCAGTCCTGTTTCGCCAAACACGCTACGGACGCTTTAAGCAACCGTTTGAGATTTTGAAATTTCGCACGATGACCGTGCAAGAAAGCGGAGATAACTTTCAGCAAGCTGTGAAAGATGACCCGCGCGTTACATCCTTCGGAAAATTTCTGCGCCGCACGAGCCTCGATGAGTTACCGCAACTTTGGAATGTCATCCGCGGAGATATGTCTTTGGTCGGCCCCCGCCCCCACGCGACATCAATGGATGATGAACTCGCAAAGCGGATCATCGGCTATGATAACCGTTTCTTGATGCGTCCGGGTATCACCGGCCTTGCTCAGTGCAAAGGATTTCGCGGCGGTACGGAACACATGAGCCAGATCATCGGTCGCCTGTGCCGCGATCTTTATTATGTGCGCAATCGATCCATGTCGATGGATTTGCGCATCTTGTTCGAGACCGCGATTGGTCTGCTGCGTCACGACGCCTACTGAACGTCAAAATCGATTGATCGAGAAAGCCCGCCAAGTGCGGGCTTTTTTAATCCCATCCTTAACCACGAAAATTCACTCGGCAGCCTCGGCTTGGTCCGTATAACCTTTGAGCGTGCCGTTGATCACATAAGCGAGGATATCCGCCACATCGCGCGGCTCATCGGTGACGGCAAGTGCGGCCGCATCGACCTCTTTCAACGCATGTTGATGGTCAGCGCCGTGAATGACGATGAGCGATTTGCCCAAAGCCGAGGCATATCCCGCATCGAAAGCCGCGTTCCACTGGCGATATTTCTCACCAAATCGCACCACCACAATATCGGCGCGCTCAATCAGCGTGCGCGTGCGGATGGCGTTTACCTTGGCACCCTTATGATCATGCCAGAACTTGTTCGGCTCCGCGCCCAAAATGGCAACACCGCAATCATCTGACGCTTCGTGATGCGTCACCGGCGCTGAGAAGGTGACGGGCAGACCAGAACACGCCTCAATAATCTCTTCACGCCAGCTCGTGTGTATCTCGCCGGACAGATAAACGGACCAGGTCATGACGACCTCCTTCGCTGTTTGAACTCACTCGCATACATACCGCGAAACCAACCGTTAAAAAGCCCTGATCTCCGGATGGGCACG
>JBCBTO010000223.1:0-1691 GCA_039818625.1 Pseudomonadota bacterium | reverse complement strand
CATCCGTTGGCGTGTCGGAAGAGGCGACAAGGGGCGCACCATCCGCACTTTCGTCAGTCCCGACGAGGGGCAGCGCGGTGTCTTGTGGATCATTGGAGATCGCCTCATCGCCGGAAGGCGCATCGTCCGCGCGCTCCATGTCCTCAACATCGTCGGTCTCGTCGATGGGGGTCTGGTTGAACAGAACGGGCAAGCCGTCCGATGCTGCGGTGATGGTCGCAAAAATATGGGCTATCTCACCGTCGGTATCGCGGGCGGCGAATGCGTTCAAAACGCTGCCATCATCCAGCGCCACGGCAACGGCATCATCGGCTGAAAAGTTGCTGACGGCCTTGAGCGATGCACGCTTGATCTTGTGGCTCCGGAACTTGTCGGAGCTTTGATCCACATCTCCTGCCGGTGTGATGAGGGCGGCACTTTCATTGCCGCGGGAAAACAGTTTTGCGAACCGGACGGCGGCTTTGCTGCGCGGTCCGGCTTCGGCCTCATCGCTCCAATCGCGGGCTTCCACAAAAATGGCATCTTCGCCGCTTGCGAGCGAAATACGCGTCAGCTGCGTGGAAACCGCGACCGGGTCCATACCAAGGAAAAAGCGTAAGACCGCGTCTTGCGTGTCGCCCGCTCTCGCGGTGCGCCCCATACGAGCGATTTGGACGGTCGCTGGCGAAATGCGCCGAAACTTGCGCCCCAGTAGATCGGGAAGCGACTTTGAATGGAAGAACCGGCATCCAGCCTCGTTGGACCAGATGATCGTCTCGCCGGATAACGACCAGACCCAGGCGGGCTGACGGGCGAGAAGGGCTGGGCCTACGCGTCGGTGGGCGGTGGCATAACCGAATGATATGAGCGTATTCGTCATGACAATTCTGGGCAATCCTGGTTCAAAGCCCTGCCGCCGGGCATGATATCAAACGCTGACCTCGAAAAACTGAGTGGGGCCGGGCTCCAAAACCGCGTGCCATGTCTAGCTAATTTTAATTAAACGCCAACCGTGCCGACGTCCAGCAATTTGGGCGCAGGCGCTTGTAAACTGCGTTTCCGTGGTTAACGACAAAGCACATTTTTGAGTATGCCGCTGGGACGCGAAAGAGACTTTCTATGTTGCGGTGCAATATTCTTGTTGCAATGCAACATAAACCCCTTATATTGGGCTCATATGAGAGCGCGGGGTGGTGTTGCCATCCGCCTCACACGCAAATTCAAAAGCCTCCCAAGCCATTCCGATAAGGATCGTTCACGATGACAACTGCTAAGTCAAAAGCTGCACCAAAGGCAGCCCCAAAGACCGAAACAACTGACGCTTTCGCATTTCCAGCCATGCCAGACATGGAAGTGCCAGCCGCATTCCGCGACTTTGCTGAAAACTCCATGACGCAAAGCAAAGAAGCCTATGAAAAGTTCAAGACAGCTGCTGAAGAAGCCCAGGCCGCTCTTGAGGAAACCATCGAGAAGACACGCGATGGCGTGATTGCAATCAACAGCAAAGCAATCGAAGCCGCTCAGGAAAACACGGATGCGACGCTGTCCCATGCCAAAGAAGTTTTCGCTGTGAAGAGCTTCTCTGAAGCCATCGAGCTTCAGACATCTTTTGCAAAAAAGCAGTTTGAAATCTTCCAGGCGCAGACAAAAGCATTCCAGGACATGACGACAAAACTCTCCGAAGAGGCGTCTGCTCCTTACAAAAGCGCATT
>JBCBTO010000222.1:0-2209 GCA_039818625.1 Pseudomonadota bacterium | reverse complement strand
TTGCTTTGCGCTCCGGCGACACATCACGGGTGTCGATGGCGCGCGACAGGCGGGACAGGCGCTGGCCCATGGTTCCGTAGGCCCGGATGAGGTCGGCTTCCTCCATGGTTTGAAGTTGACCGATGGTTTCAATGCCATCCGCGCTCAGCTTCTTTTGGAAAGCCTTTCCGACCCCCCAGATTTTGCTGACCGGTTGGCCTGCCAGGAACGTCAGTGCTTCGGCTTCCCCGATGACTGAAAACCCTCGCGGTTTTTCAAGGTCGGATGCCACTTTGGCGAGGAATTTGTTGAACGATAATCCGACGGAGACGGTGATGCCGATCTCGTCATGGATCTCCTTTGCAAACCGGACAAGCGTTTGTGCCGGTGGCATGCCATGCAGTCTCTCGGTGCCACTCAAGTCCAGAAAGGCTTCGTCAATCGAAAGAGGCTCGACGAGCGGCGTGAGCGCTTTCATGCGGTCCCGGACTGCGCGACCGACAGCGACATATTTGTCCATGTCAGGTTTGATGACGACCGCGTCCGGGCAGGCGGCGAGAGCTTTAAACATCGGTTGGGCGGAATGAACGCCGCGCACACGGGCGATGTAACAGGCCGTCGACACCACGCCGCGCCTGCCGCCGCCGATGATAACCGGCTTATCGATGAGATCGGGATTGTCGCGTTTTTCGACTGCGGCGTAGAAAGCATCGCAGTCCACATGGGCAATTGAAAGGGACGTGAGTTCCCGGTGGTGTAAGACGCGGGGGCTTCCACAAAAAGCGCAGCGCTGCCGCAACAAAGACTGCTGATCAAATGATTTTTTCAAGCAATCCCTGCAGAGGCAGAAAGGTTTGTCATCATCCTGCCCCTCCATGTGTCATCCCGTCCCACGCAAGAATAGCTTAGCTTCCCGGAGGTCCAGGGCGCCCCGCTGGATTAAGCGACTGCGGGTTTGCCGCTGAACGCAGGATCTGCTGCAGGAATGTGATCTCAGAGCCGCTCGTCGGCGTGGTCCTGTTGAGGAAATCGAAAACGCGACCATCTCTCAGGCCGAAATCGCCGATCTCCTGCACAGACCCTTCGTCGTCAAAATAGACGGCGACGACGCGCTGGTTGACGATCTTTGCACGGGCAAAGGCCGCAGGCTTCTTCGCCGTTTGGCTGATGTAATAATAGCCCTCGCGTCCGAACGATTCCACAGTCGACGGCGTGCCGAGTGCGAGCAGAACCTGTTCTTGGCTTGCGCCTACGGGAACCTGCTGCAGGGCTTCAGGTGAGACCACATAGCCGTGCTGAAACGTCTGGGCGAAACAACCGCCGAGTATCAGACCTGCGAGAAGTGTAAGAAGTTTGGCCGTTGCCACGACACCGTAGTGTTTCATCATGCCAGTTTCGTCAGTTTAATTGGTATGATCCGTTGCGCGCGTTGCTACCGTTGGATTATTCACCATCACGCATGCCTGCCTATATTTATCAGTCGAAAGATGAATGAATCCCGAACATTGCGTGTTCGTGGTATTGCATAATTCAAACGGCATCGCAAATAACGCAGTGCATATCTTCTTTGTTACCAAATGTATGATCCGCCCTACGGGGGCGAGGGATGGTCGATGGTTCTGGGTCTCAATTTCTTGAAGTTTCAACGACGTGAAGCGGACCCACG
Organism: Pseudomonadota bacterium; assembly: GCA_039818625.1. Classification (GTDB taxonomy): domain Bacteria; phylum Pseudomonadota; class Alphaproteobacteria; order Rhizobiales; family JACESI01; genus JBCBTO01. The sequence continues at coordinate 564 of JBCBTO010000222.1, read as the reverse complement.
CGTTCGCGTTGTTTACGACCGGTTGGTTGCGCAGGCGCGCAGCCCGTCATTTTATGCCGATTTTGGTGTCGCAGACACGTTGACTGGCCGGTTCGATATGATCGTGCTCCATTGTTTCCTGTATTTTTATCGAATCAAAGGAGAAGACGAGACGGTGCGCACGTTTGGGCAAGAGGTGTTCGATACGTTTATCGCTGATATGGATCACTCCTTGCGCGAGCTCGGTGTCGGATATCAGGCCGTGCCGAAACGTATGAAGAAAATGGGAGAAGCGTTTTACGGACGCACTCAGGCTTACGATGCCGCCGTCGAAGATGGCGAGCCGAGCACTCTGGAAGACGCGATAGCGCGCAACCTTTTCCCCGATGATGAGACAGCATCGGACCCCGCTTTGGTGTCGGGCCTTGCGCGGTATGTCCGCACCTCGTTGGACCTGCTTGAGGGTAAATCCACGGTGGATCTTTTGAACGGCGCTTTTGATTTTCCGCAGCCATCTGCCTTTTTGCCAAGCGCTGCGGGCGACGGAGCTTAGTCATGACAGACAAGGACCTTGATACCAGAGCG
>JBCBTO010000221.1:0-2436 GCA_039818625.1 Pseudomonadota bacterium | reverse complement strand
GGATGCAAAGCGGACATAGGCGACATCATCAAGCTCTTTCAGTCGCTCCATGATCAAATGCCCGATTTGATCAGACGCAACTTCTGCCTCGCCCGCGCTTTCCAGCTGCCGCACGATGCCACTGACGAGCCTGTCAACTCTCTCGGGGTCCACGTTGCGTTTGCGCAGTGCGACCTGAACCGATCGTGTGAGCTTGTCCCGGTCGAACGGTACGCGGCGGCCGGAGCGCTTCAAGACCGTCAATTCGCGCAATTGAACGCGTTCGAAGGTCGTGAACCGCCCGCCGCAGTCGGTGCAGATGCGCCGCCGCCGGATCGCGGTGTTGTCCTCACTCGGGCGTGAATCCTTAACCTGAGTGTTGTCGCTGGAACAAAACGGACACCGCATCTATTCTTGACCTTTGCCTCTACAATTCGCCGTAAATCGGGAAGCGATCCGTCAAAGCGATCACTTTTTCCCGCACCGCAACCTCGACGGCGGCATTGCCGTCCTCACCATTGGCCTTCAGTCCATCGAGAACTTCCGTAATGAGGTCGCCAACCGTCTGGAATTCAGCGACACCGAAGCCGCGCGTTGTTGCCGCCGGTGTGCCGAGACGGATGCCGGATGTCACCGCCGGTTTTTCAGGATCAAACGGGACGCCATTCTTGTTGCAGGTGATGAAAGCTCGACCAAGTGATTTTTCCGCGATGTTTCCGGTCAAGCCTTTTGGTCTGAGGTCCACCAGCATCAAATGGGTTTCTGTGCCACCTGAGACGATGTCGAAGCCGTTTGCACGCAGGTTTTCGGCAAGCGCCTTGGCGTTTTCCACGACCTGACGGATGTAGGCCTTGTATTCGGGTTTCAACGCTTCACCAAATGCGACAGCTTTGCCCGCGATGACATGCATCAGCGGTCCACCCTGAAGACCGGGGAATACGGCTGAATTGAATTTCTTGGCGAGCGCCTCGTCGTTTGTGAGGATCATTCCGCCGCGTGGACCGCGAAGGGTCTTGTGCGTCGTCGTCGTCGCGACATGGGCATGGGGAAACGGGCTTGGGTGCGCGCCGCCCGCAACGAGGCCGGAGAAATGCGCCATATCGACGTGGAGATAGGCCCCAACTTCGTCGGCGATCTCACGGAATTTGGCAAAGTCGATGACCGGGCTATAAGCCGAGCCGCCCGCGATGATGAGTGCGGGTTTGTGTTCTTCTGCCAATGCGCGGATCTGATCGTAGTCAATGATGCCGTCTTCTTTGCGGACGCCATATTGCACCGGATTGAACCATTTGCCGGACAGGTTGGGTTTCGCGCCGTGGGTTAGGTGACCACCGGCGTCGAGGCTCATACCGAGAACGGTATCGCCAGGCTTGATCAGCGCGAGGAGGACGGCCTGGTTCGCTTGGCTTCCGGAGTTCGGCTGGACATTTGCAAAGCCGCATCCAAAAAGCTCCGTTGCGCGTGCGATTGCCGCATCCTCTACGATATCCACATACTGGCAGCCGCCATAATAGCGCCGCGCGGGATAGCCTTCGGCATATTTGTTGGTCATCACCGAGCCTTGCGCATCGAGGACCGCGCGAGAGGTGATGTTTTCCGATGCGATGAGCTCGATTTCCTGGGACTGCCGCTTGTGCTCCTTGGCAATCGCATCAGCCACCAGCGGGTCAGTCTCAGTAACTCTGCGTGTGAAAAAATCCGTGTGATCGGCGGACGTCTGTCCTTGCTCAACCAGTGCCATTGACAATCTCCCTGAACGATATGTTGAACGTGTTTGGCAACGCGTACAAGTTTTCGACGACCAGACGAAGTTTGGCCTTTCGCTCGTAAGCGTGAAGTTTGGCCTTTCGCTCGTAAGCGTTTAGCAAATTTCCCCACATTAGAGGTGGCGCAGATGACGCCGCATTCAAGAGCGTTGGCGTTTAACACAGGGTTTTGCGCAGGCCAAGGGCTGACACTGCGTTATAGTGACTGGAAATGGCTGGCAACGTCACGTCGATCAGGGACGCTAAATGTAGACACCACGGCGGCGCGGGTTCTGTTGTTCCTCAGGCGTCATCCCCGCATCGCGCATTCTCAGGCGTCGCTTCAGCTTATCAACCGCCACTTTTGACATGTCGTTCTGGGATGCAGTTGCTGGCGCAATGATCGATACCTCTTCCCCCGTGGGAGGATCAATGGCCGTCACCTTGACCTGATGTCCGACCTTAATGAATTCCAGATAGATTTCTTCGCGCGCACTCACCGGAAAGCTCCTGCCTTTCAGACAGGATCGCTGATTCTGATGCGAAGCTCAAAAACTAGATCAGCGCAGGGCGATTGGGCCCAATCCATCGAGGTTGTAAACATCATCGCGGAAATGCACCACGCCGCTCGGCGTTCCCCACGCGGTGAGATACGTCATATAAAGCGGGACGGGTCGGCTCATGTCGGCGTCCTTGCGTTCGCCAGATTTTA
>JBCBTO010000220.1:0-2607 GCA_039818625.1 Pseudomonadota bacterium | reverse complement strand
TGCTACGTGTTGAAGATCGCTTGCTCATGACTCTGCGGCCCATCATCATCGTTTGCCTGGCGCTCGTGTTTCTCAGCGTGGACGGGCCATCGTCTTTTTATGGCAATGGGCCTGAAGTGACTGCGCAGGAGAAGAAGAGCGGATTTTTCGAACGCCTGTTCAGTATCGGGCGTAAGAAGAAGCCACAGCGGGCCGTGAGGCCCGCCGACGTGAAGCCGCAGAAACAGAGAAAGGCGTCCACATCGCAAAAGCGGAAGAAAAAGAAAGCATCGACGGCCGCGCTCCCCAAACATGACGATGCGAACCGGATTGTTGTCATTGGTGATGTGACCGCTGAAGCCATCGTTAAGGGCTTGACGTCGTCTTACCGAAGAACGCCCGCAGTCGAGATCAGCCCGCGTGTTGACCCTGACATCTCCGTTGTCGGGACCGATTTCTACCCTTGGCTGGACGCATCCGACTTTGGGTTTTTAGGTGATCGTGTAAAGGCCGTGGTCGTCGCGCTCGGAATGCATGATCGTGCCAATATCCAAGGCAGCAGTGGTGAGTTTCAGTTCAATTCCGCCGGTTGGCGGCGTCAATACAACCGTCGACTGATCGATGTTGCAGCCCAGCTTCAACTGTTGAGCGTGCCGGTGATCTGGGTTTTGCCACCCCCCGCAATTGACAACGACACCACGAAACAAGCGCTTGCTATCGGGCAATTGCAGAAAACCACGTTTGAGCCCTTCAACTTTCGCATTGTTGATGCGACCCTCGGATTTACAAGCGATGAGGTGGAATACAGACAATCCGGCGCGAGCCTAAGTGGATCGCGTGTGCTTCTCAGGCTTAATGACGGAATTGGTTTTACGAGAAAAGGCGCGAACAAGATTGCCCATTACGTTCGCACCGAAATTGATCAAATCCTTGATGACAGCGTGACCAAAGATTTTCAGCTGGAAGCTGATGCACCGCGGCGCAGATCTGCTTCGCAGAAGGTCGTCATTCTGACCCGTCCGGCTCTGCGCCAGGGGGAAACGCTGCGTGGGGGCAATGGCCGCGTCAGTGCGTTTTACCGGGACGCGCGGGCTCGCGCTTACTTTGTGGATGGTCAGGCTTTAAGTCCGCCGAAGGGGCGGGTGGACTATTTCGCTTGGCCGGAGGACACACCGGCCAAGGTGTCAAATGATAAGGCCGCTGCCCTTCAGGAGTGACGGAACTTATCTTGGAAGGTCTGTTCTACCCATCAACGCAAGATCAACGGCGTGGGCCGCTTGCCGCCCTTCCCGGATCGCCCACACGACAAGCGACTGCCCTTTTCTGACATCGCCCGCTGCGTAAACCCCGTCGACCGAGGTGAGGTAGTTCAGTTCATTTGCCTCAATGCGGGTGTTGCCACGGCGGTCTGTCGCAATCTTCGGGTCGAAGCCTTTGAGATATGTGTTTTCGTCCGGTCCGGCAAAACCGATGGCGATGAGCGCGAGGTCAGCTTTGATGAAAAACTCCGTGCCTTCGATTGGCTGGCGTTTTTCATCGACTTTGGCGCATTTCACATGGGTCAGGATGCCCGTGTTGCCTTTTGAGACGAATTCCAGCGTTGCCGCCTGAAACTCGCGTTTTGCACCCTCGGCCTGTGAGCTCGATGTCGTGAACCGTGTCGGCCAATAGGGCCAGGTCGCGAGCTTGTCCTCTTTTTCCGGCGGCTCCATGCGGATGTCCATTTGGGTGACATTGGTTGCACCTTGGCGGAAGGATGTTCCGATGCAATCCGACGCCGTATCACCACCGCCAACCACGACCACATTTTTGCTGTAGGCGCTGATTGGCTCGGTGGCCGTGTCCGGTTCCTGCGCGACGCGGCGGTTTTGCTGGACCAGGAATGGCATCGCGTAGTGCACGCCCACGAGATCCATGCCTGGAATGTCCGGGTCGCGCGGCCTTTCCGCACCTGCGCAGAGGATCACCGCATCGTGGCTCGCTTTCAGATCATCAATGGAGCGATCCACACCGATGGTCACGCCAAAGTGGAATATCGCCCCTTCGGCCTCCATCTGTTCCACACGGCGATCAACGTGGTGTTTCTCCATCTTGAAGTCAGGAATGCCGTAGGTGAGAAGGCCACCGGCGCGCGGTTCACGCTCGTAAATGTGCACATCGTGGCCTGCGCGGGCGAGCTGTTGTCCTGCTGCCATGCCAGCCGGACCCGCTCCGATGATGGCGACTGTCTTGCCGGTCTTCGCCTTTGGCGGTCGCGGCTGGACCCAGCCTTCCTCCCAGGCCTTGTCGGCAATCGCCTGTTCGACCGTTTTGATGGAGACGGGTGCATCTTCGAGGTTCAGCGTACACGCCATCTCGCACGGGGCCGGGCAAATGCGGCCTGTGAATTCCGGAAAGTTGTTGGTCGAATGCAGGTTGTGCGCCGCCTCTTCCCAGTTGCCGTTATAGACGAGATCGTTCCAGTCCGGGATTTGATTTTCGACCGGGCAGCCGGTGTCACCCTGACAAAACGGGATACCGCAATCCATGCAGCGGGCCGCCTGGTTCTTGATGGAGTTTTCCGACGGGCGCAATGTGAACTCGCGAAAGTGGCGAATCCGGTCCGACGCCGGCTCGTATTTGAGCTCA
>JBCBTO010000219.1:0-2800 GCA_039818625.1 Pseudomonadota bacterium | reverse complement strand
CCACGTCAGCCCCGCAACCCAAATTCGCAAGCGTCTTCAAAATCGCCTGGTTCGAATTCGCCTTCATGGCGTAACAGACAAGCGTATCAACGCCCTCAAAAGCGTCCTTGAAGACGCGGTAATGGCGCTCGAATGTCGCGGTCGAGTAGCAGTAAAACGGCGTGCCAACGGATGACGCGATCTCGGGCAACGGCACATCTTCGGCGTGAAGAACGCCATTTTTATAGGCGAAGTGATGCATGGAAGAACCTAAAGCAGGAAATCGAGAAGGAAGGGCCGTTTCGGACGTTCGCGTTCAAACTGTTCGAGCCCGTCGCGTTTCCCATCAATGGATTCAGTTGCAGCCGGGTCAAGCTGCCCGGCCTGTTTCTGTGCCTGTTCCTGTGCCTGCGCGGGGGCACCGGCCGGCTTCAGATTACGCAAAGAAGGTTTCCGACCGCATCCGGCGAGGATGATGGCACATGCCACGAGAAGCGCGAGCGCAAACGATGTTTTTGCAGCAGAAAAACCAACCATCGGGCGTTCTCGTCCCATCATCACTCAGTCGTCCGATTGACTTTTGATCTCTCGACGCAGCCGCGTCAACCAGCGGCGCGCCTGTTTGCGGACATTCGATGGCGCCGTCCCCCCATAAGCGGTTCGGCTCGCTACGGATTTTTCAACCGAAAGAACATCAAAAACACCCTGATGAATGGTCGGCTCGACGGATTGCATGTCCGCAAGACTTAGCTTGTGCAACATCACGCCTTTTTCTTCGGCCAAGGCCACGATGCGCCCCGTCACGTGGTGCGCATCGCGAAACGGCATACCGAGTTCGCGCACCAGCCAGTCGGCAAGGTCCGTCGCCGTTGAAAACCCGTTCCCAGCAGCCTTCTTGAGCGCTTTCACATTCGGTTCAAGATCGCGCACCATCCCCGTCATGGCAGCAATCACGAGCGACAGATTTTCAAGGGCATCGAAGGTCTGCTCTTTGTCTTCCTGCATATCCTTGGAATAGGCGAGCGGCAGCCCTTTCATGACAATCAACAGCGCGTTGAGCGCACCGATGATGCGCCCCGTCTTCGCGCGCACAAGTTCCGCAGCGTCAGGATTGCGTTTCTGCGGCATGATCGACGAACCGGTGGAAAACGCATCTGACAGGGATACGAACTGGAATTGCGCGGAGCACCACACTACGAGCTCTTCGGCAAAACGCGACAGGTGAACGGAACAGATCGCCGCAGCAGACATGGCCTCCAGAGCGAAATCACGGTCCGACACCCCATCGAGCGAATTCGCCATGGGTCTGTCGAACCCAAGGGCCTTCGCCGTCATATCCCGGTCAATCGGAAACGGTGTACCCGCAAGCGCCGCAGACCCGAGCGGCGACTCATTCAGTCGTTTGCGTGCGTCCTGAACGCGCCCCCGATCCCGCGCGATCATCTCCACATAGGCGAGCATGTGGTGGCCAAATGTGACCGGCTGCGCCGTTTGCAGATGCGTAAAGCCAGGCATGACAACGCGGGCGTGGGTATCGGCCAACTCAGAAAGTGCCAGTTGAAGATCGCGCAGCTGCCCGTCAATTACATCGAGTGTCTCGCGCACCCACAACTTGAAATCGGTCGCAACCTGATCGTTGCGCGAACGCGCTGTATGCAGTCGCCCTGCTGCGTCGCCGATGAGATCGCGAAGCCGCGCCTCAACATTCATGTGAATGTCTTCCAAAGCGCGCGAGAATGCGAAATCGCCAGCCTCAATTTCTGACAAAATCGTGTCTAGACCTGCGGCAATTTTGGCCCCATCATCATCAGAAATAATCCCGCATCGGGCGAGCATGGCGGCGTGCGCCTTGGACCCCGCAATATCCTGAGAGGCCAATTTCCTATCAAAATCTATGGATGCGTTGATCTCTTCCATGATGGCGTCCGGCCCTTTGGCAAAACGCCCGCCCCACATTTTGTTGCCCGATCCATCGTTCATGCCAGACACATCGTCCAATTGACGGCTGGAAGTGTTCGGGCTTTTATTCTGTTTCATGCGCGCGCTCGCAGGGTTTGAACAGGAACCAACCGGAGTTTCGTAAAGATGGCTGATAAGCCGAAGAAAAGCAGTTTATTTCTCGTTGGGTTGGCGCTTCTCGCAGGCCTTGTTGCCGGGGCGATCACCGTATACGTGAGTGAGACCCAATCTGGCAATGGGTCATCCAATACGCAATCGGCAAGTGCGGCTCACGCGTGCTCATTATCCGATGACAGCAAAACAGCCCTGAAGAGCGCTGCGGCGGGCGAAATGCAAACCATGCGGATTGCGGACAAACCGGTGCCGCTTGCAGATGTCGGTTTTCAACTGGCCTCCGGCGAAGAAACGACTTTCGGCGCGTGGAAAGATCGCGTGGTGCTTTTGAACATCTGGGCGACGTGGTGCGGACCATGCCGCGAGGAGATGCCAGACCTCGCCGAGTTACAGAAGCTTTACGGTGGCGACGATTTCGAGGTCCTCGCCCTGAACGTGGACCGCAATGGCGGCGCAAAACCCCAGCGCTTTCTTGACGAAATCAACGCCAACGCCCTTAACCTCTATCTCGACCCGTCGAACAAGAGCTTTCAAGCGTTGAGATCCAAGGGCCTCGTCTTCGGCCTGCCGACCACGATGATCGTCGACACATCCGGCTGCGTGCAGGGCGTTCTGGCGGGTATTGCCCATTGGGGTTCAGATGATGCGAAAAATCTCGTCGAAGTTGCGAAAAAGGCTTTGCGCGCGGAAAGCTAAAGCCGAGCGCAGCACTCCCCCCTTATCGCTTCGGGCTAAAGTGATAAGGGGG
>JBCBTO010000218.1:0-2925 GCA_039818625.1 Pseudomonadota bacterium | reverse complement strand
CGAGTTCGCGCTCAAGCATGACGTGATTGTGGTTGGTGCCGGAAATGTTGCGCGTTCCGCCAGCGCCCGCACCACACGTCTCGATGGCCATATGCATCGCCTCGATGACTTTTGGGTTTTGACCCATGCCGAGATAATCGTTCGAGCACCAGACCGTTACATCTTGCTCGCCATCGTCGGTGTAGCGTGTCGCCTTTGGAAAACCGCCTTTGTGCCGGGAAAGATCGGCAAAAACGCGATAGTTTCCCTCGTCTTTCAAGGCCTTGAGTTCGTCTTCGAAGAATGCTTCGTAGTTCATCTTTCTACCTTTAGAATACTTCTAAACACACATATATTGCGAGCCGCTGCGTAAGAGCAAGCCGCCTGTTGCCTTTTGACGCAACGATCCGTTTCATGCCACCGCCTCCGCTTTCACCGCAGCCGCAGCGGCCCGTGAACCGGCCTCTTTCACAAGCGGTGTTCCATCGCTACGGACGGTCATCTCATCATCGCTCGGCTGTGATGAGCCAGGTTTTGGTTTGACAAACGACGACCAAAGCGTGGTCTCCCGAAATGGGACGACGAAAAACCAGTGTTCGACAATCGCGAGCGACAGGAGCGCGATTTGAAGGAGCAGGCTGACTTTTTCCACCGGGGCTGTTGTTCCAAAAAAGCGTGCGATCAGAAGACCGAGGACAAGGGTTGCCACAGTCACGGAAGCGACGAAAAACCGGGTGACCGGCGCCCTTTTGAAATAGCTCTTAAGGTATGCGAGCTTCTCGGGCATCAGTTCGTCGGCAATGTTGGGTGCACCCATGAAGAGGTTCAGCTTGGCGCTGATGCGCATCCCCCACAAAATGAGATATGTCATGAGCGCGGTGCGGTTGTCGGCTTCCAAAAGGCCGACCAGAAGCACCAAACCGACGGCCAGGATGGCAAGCTCGTGGAAGAGCACCGTTTCCAGTGCCGCCTTGAAACGCGCTGTGCCGTTTAAGCCTGGCGGGCAGGGCGTCTTGCGTGGGCCCGTGATGAGACCGTAAAGGAAAGTGATTTCATGCCAGCCCCACAAGACGATTGCGGCAATGAAGGCCGCATAGACCCCGGTCAAATCGCTTTGGTCGTGTGTGACGGCCACGACGACGAGTGCACCTACGGCCAAGATGGTGAAAATGGTCAAGCTGGCACCGCGCAGGCGTTCTGGAAGCCGCGCCGTCCATAAGACGAGCCCGGTCGCAAACCACCATAATGCGATGGCGAATGCGATGGGCGCTGCGTATATGAACGATGCTGACAGCATGCGCGGGTGGTTCTTTCTGTCTTACCAGACCGGTTGAAGGCGGCTTTTTGCCGGTATTGTGTTCGACTTTGTCGGGATCATGTAAAGCCGTGCGAAGTTTAGAGCAGCCATCGCGCCAAAGCCCACCTTTTTGATTTTGCCCATGAGGCCTCCCTGGGCATCGGCGCGTGCCATGCCTTCGCTGATCGCCTTGAGACGTTTCAGGCTTATGTGGAAAGCGGGGTGGTCAAGATCGAGCGTCATAGGGAAGCATTGCTTGGAAATTTCGCTCGTGATTTCAAATACTTTGAAATCGTATTCGTCAATGTCGATCCCGAGCGCCTTGTGGAAGGCTGGGCGGGCGTGGTCGCGCACATACATGGTTGCGAAAACGGCGAGCAGGAAGAACTTGATCCAGAGCTTGTTGTGCCCCTTCAGGAGCTTTGGATCAGCACGCATCAAAAGTGAAAACGCTTCGCCGTGCCGGAACTCGTCATTGCACCATTCTTCAAACCACTTGAAAATCGGGTGGAACCGGCGGTCCGGATGACGCTCCAAGTGGCGGAAGATGGTGATGTATCTCGCATAGCCGATCTTTTCCGACAGGTATGTGGCGTAGAAGATGAATTTCGGCTGGAAATAGGTGTATTTCTTCGCCTTTGTCAGGAAGCCAAGATTGACGCCGATGTCGAAATCCTTGAGCGCATCGTTGATGAAGCCCGCATGGCGCGCCTCGTCGCGGCTCATGTAAGAGAACAACTCGCGGATATCCGGATTTTTACCGCGCCGCTTCATTTCCTTATAAAGCACGCAGCCGGAAAATTCCGCCGTGAGCGAGCTCACGAGGAAATCGACGAGTTCTTTGCGCAAGTCCTCGGGGAGTGCTGCGAGATCGACGTGGTCCCACGCGTCGGTGCGTTTGAAATGCCCCTTGTTTGGGTCTGACTTCATCTCCGCGAGCAACGCGTCCCATTCGGTGCGGACGGCTGACACATCGGTCTTGTCGAGTTTGTCGAAGTCGGTCGTATAAAAACGCGGGTTCAGGAGCGTTGTCTCATGCGCAAGCCGGGTGGTGTCGTTCTGCGCATGGAGGTTGACTTCTCCGTCGATTGGTTGGCGGACATGTTGGTTCATAACGTCGTCCTTTCTGAGAAGCTGAATTCGCACAATTCCATGAATTCCAGATCGCCGGTCAGGCGGGTCCACATCCGCTCTATGATGCCGGCCCGGCGTACGGTCGCGATCCGCCGAAAGGTCTGAATTTCGCCATAGGGCACCTCGACGGGTGCGCCATGGACGAGGATTTCATCGCCAGGACGGGCGGAGATGTCATTATCGAGAAAGACATGGGCGTGGAGGCTATCGAAGGTGTGAGAGATTTCGACGGTGCAGGGCACGTCGAATATCGGGCCGGAGAAGATGCTCACGAGTGATTTCATGACCATGGTTCGCCCTCCCCGTTCTGATCTTTTGCCTCTGGCTTCATGTGAAGCAGGCGCGCGAACACAGCAGCGTTGTCTTTACCGAACGCGCGCAGGTAAAAGCGGCGCTTTGTTGCGGTGTCGAGAAGGTTGTAGCTGCCGTCTTCGGCAAGGTAGATCCGTAACGGCGCATTTGGATCAGCGCGTTTTACCATCCGCTCACGCTTGATCGCGTGCATGGCGCTGTGA
>JBCBTO010000217.1:0-2993 GCA_039818625.1 Pseudomonadota bacterium | reverse complement strand
AACTACTACGGAACGCCGCGCCAGTTTGTGGACGACGAATTGGCTGCTGGCCGCGATGTTCTCTTCGACATAGACGTTCAAGGTGCCGATCAACTGCGTCGGAAAATGGCCCAGGACATCGCGACGATTTTCATCCTTCCGCCGTCAATTGATGAAATGAAATCCCGCCTCAAGCGGCGCGCGGAAGACACAGACGCCGCGATTTTGAAGCGCATGAAGACCGCCGTAAGTGAGATCGAGCGATGGCCGGATTACGATTATCTCGTCGTCAACGAAGACCTCAATCGGGCCTATGATCAGGTGAGTGCTGTCTTGACCGCAGAACGATTGCGCCAGCGTCGGCAGAGCAGCAACGCCCAACTCGCGTCTAAATTACACGCCGACCTAGTCGCGGAAACATCGACGGATTAAAGCGCGTTGGCAAGCTTCACGAAGTCGGAGATGGTGATCGTCTCCGCGCGGGCTGTCGGATCGATATCGAGGGCTTCTAGCGTCGCCACTGGATCGGTGTACACGCCTTTCAAAGCGGCCCGCAGCATTTTGCGTCGCTGTTGGAAGGCCGCAGCCGTCACCCGCTCCAGCTTCGCGATGTCGGATGAGAGCGGAGTCACACGCGGGGAGAAATGCACGACGCTCGACGTGACCTTCGGCGGCGGTGTGAATGCCTTTGGGCTGATGTCGAACATCAAGGTCGCAGCTGTCCGCCAACCCGCCAACACCCCGAGCCGACCATAATGCTTGTCGCCCGGCTGCGCGACGATGCGTTCGGCCACTTCGCGCTGAAACATCAACGTCATGGACTGGTACCACGGCGGCCACGGATCACTTTGCAGCCAACCGACGAGAAGCGGGGTCGCGACGTTATAGGGAAGGTTTGCAAGAAGCGCCGTCTTGTCAAAATCTGCCGTTAAAGCGCGGTAGTCCACTTGAAGCGCATCATCTGACACGATCCGCATGCGACCTGGATAATGACTTGAAATCTCTTGCAAGGCGGGCAGGCACCGCTCGTCCCGCTCAATGACCGTAAGCGATTTGGCGCCGTTAGCAAGAATGGCACGGGTCAGTCCGCCCGGTCCCGGCCCGACTTCAACCACATGGGTCTCGCTGAGGTCCCCCGCGGTGCGCGCAATCCGGCTTGTCAGATTGAGATCGAGGAGGAAGTTCTGCCCCAACGACTTGCGCGCATTGAGATTGTGACGCGCCAGCACATCCCGGAGCGGCGGGAGCGTGTCAATAGCGCTCATGTGGCAGACGCTGTTTCGACACGCACCATGTGAGCCGCCATGCTGAGGGCAGCACGCAAGCTGTCGGGGCGGGCCACGCTGCGCCCGGCGATATCAAGAGCCGTGCCGTGGTCTGGCGATGTGCGGATGAAGGGAAGACCGAGCGTCACATTCACCGTTTCATCAAAAGCGAGTGTCTTAACAGGCAACAAGGCCTGGTCGTGATACATGGCGATGGCAGCGTCATAGCTTTCCCGCCTTTGCTGGTAAAACAGTGTATCGGCGGGGTGGGGGCCCGTCACATGAATGTTCTTGAGACGTGCCGCATGGACTGCGGGCGCGATAATCGCGTCGTCTTCATGCCCCATCGTCCCCTCTTCGCCCGCATGGGGGTTGAGGCCCGCAACCACAATCACGGGGTCTTCCACGCCAAAACGCTGGACAAGGGCGTGGTGTGTGGTCTCGATGAGCCGCTCCAAAGCGCCGGGGTCGAGGGCATCGGGCACGTCTTTAAGCGGGATGTGAAGTGTGGCCGGAACGGTGCGCAACTCCGGCCCTGCGAGCATCATCACCGGCGTGAAGGGCCCACCACCCCACCGTTCGGCCAAAACGCCAAGGAATTCCGTGTGGCCCGGATGGGTAAAGCCCGCCTCATAAAGCGACTTCTTATGGATCGGGTTGGTGACAACGGCGGACGCGTGTCCCGCATGCACCAGATCAACCGCTTGTTCAATGGAACCCATCACGCCAGCGCCATTTACCGCGCGCGCGACGCCCGGCTCGTCGGTGATTTCCGCTTTCAGAGGGGTGATCGGAATGGCCGTTTCAAACAGCGCTGCCGTCTCCTCAGCTGAAAGATCGGGCGACCATAGAGCGATCTGAGGGGAGAAGCCGAGACGGGCAGCACGGCTTTCGATAAACTGTGGATCAGCAACCCATACGAAAGGCGGGATTGGGTTGGATTTGCGCCCATGCCACAGAGCGAGGGTGATCTCAGGCCCGATTCCACCCGGTTCTCCGAGGGTCAGCGCCAGTGGTTTTTCGAGTGTCATGGCCTTTGACTGACAGCCGACCTGTTTGAAGACCTCAATTGCGAATACGGATATTCGAAAGGCTCCGCAGCTCGCTCATGTATTGCTTCGACCGTTGCTGCAGTTCCTGAGTCGAAAGCTGTCCTGCATTGAAGCCTGCTCCGGCTTGATCGCGGTTGTCGACAATTTCGCGCTTGCCGCAAATCGCCATGAGGCCAACGCCGAGTTCGCCACGCTGTGGTTTTGTGAATGTGCCGACATCACCGTTTAACACGTCTTCCTTGATCTCAGCAGGCAACGTGTCCGTTGTGAATCGACCGAGCTTCGTCACCACGACATCTTTGAGGGCATTCGCGCGTTCAGATGCGCCCTCACAGCTCGAATAGGTCCGCCGAAACGCTTCAGCCTCGCGAAAACGCTGGCGCACGACACTTTCTGAAGAATCGCGCTTAACGACAAAAACAAAACGGTCGATTGTGTACTCTTGCACCTTGCGGTTCTTGCCTGCGCCGCCGCGATTGAACAGGATCGAAGTGATATCGCTGGAACTCGACTGCCGTCCGCCTTCGCTCCGTGCACGGGCTGCTACAAGCTGCTGCCATGTGATTTGCGCACGCAGGCGCTGTCTTAACGTGCTCGGGTTGACGCCCCGTTGTCGCAAGGCGGTGCTGAATTGCGAGGGCGACAGTTTCAGGCGCCGTGCAATTGATCCGAACGCCTGGTCAACCGTGCTGTCGCG
>JBCBTO010000216.1:0-3059 GCA_039818625.1 Pseudomonadota bacterium | reverse complement strand
ACCTTTCAGGATTTCGACATTGCCGAATGCCGCTTGGTGGCGGATGACGGTTTCCTGAGCGATCTCGGCAAGTCCGACGCCCTCGATGGTCGTTGCCGTGCCCGAAAAGTAGCGATCAACGAATGCGCTCGACAGGCCGACGGCATCGAAGATCTGCGCGCCGCAATAGGACTGGTATGTCGAAATGCCCATTTTGGACATAACTTTCAAAATGCCCTTGTCGATCGATTTGATGTAGCGCTCGACGACTTCGAACTCGTCAACCTCTTCTGGGAAATCCATCTGCTGATGCATCTCCGCAAGGGTTTCAAACGCGAGATACGGATTGACGGCTTCCGCTCCGTAGCCTGCAAGCGCGCAGAAGTAATGCACCTCGCGCGCTTCCCCGGTCTCGACCACGAGACCGACCGATGTGCGCAATCCCTTGCGGATCAGATGATGATGCACGGCTGCGGTGAAGAGGAGCGATGGGATCGGAATGCGGTCTGCGCTGACCAGCCGGTCAGACAGGACAATGATGTTGTAATCGCCGCTGCGCACGGCTTTTTCCGCCTTCTGGCAGATCATTTCCAGAGCCGCTTCCATGCCGTCCGCGCCCCTGTCTTCTGAATAGGTGCAATCGAGCGTTACGGTCTGGAACTGATTGTCGGCGATATCGCCGATCATGCGGACTTTCTCAAGGTCTGAATCCGTGAGAATCGGCTGGCGCACCTCAAGGCGTTTGCGGGTCGCCATGTCTTCCTGATTCAGGATGTTCGGGCGTGGGCCGATAAACGACACGAGGCTCATCACGATCTCTTCGCGGATCGGGTCAATCGGCGGGTTTGTCACCTGAGCGAAATTCTGTTTGAAGTAGGTGAAAAGCGCTTTCGATTTGTCCGACAGGGCGGAAATCGGCGTGTCAGTGCCCATGGACCCTATGGCTTCCTGGCCCGTCGTTGCCATGGGTGCCATCAGGATTTTCAGGTCTTCCTGGGTGTAGCCAAACGCCTGTTGCCGGTCGAGGAGGGATGCGTTGGAGCGACGCGGGTTTGCACCCACATCTGCCATGTCTTCCAGCACGATCTGTGTCTCGCCGAGCCAGTCCTGGTAAGGCTTTTTGGTCGAAAGGTCGCGCTTTAACTCGTCGTCGGTAATGATCCGGCCTTCTTCAAGATCGATCAACAGCATCTTGCCCGGCTGCAAGCGCCATTTGTTGACGATCTTGCTTTCATCGACCGGCAGTGTGCCCGCCTCTGATGCCATGATGATGCGGTCATCATCGGTCACAATATAACGCGCCGGGCGCAGGCCATTTCTGTCGAGTGTCGCGCCGATCTGGCGGCCATCGGTAAAGGCGACCGCTGCCGGACCGTCCCACGGCTCCATCAGGGCTGCATGATATTCATAAAATGCGCGGCGCTCCTCATCCATGAGCGGGTTTCCGGCCCACGCCTCAGGGATCAGCATCATGACCGCGTGGGCCATCGAATAGCCACCGCGCATGAGGAATTCGAGGGCGTTGTCAAAGCACGCGGTATCGGACTGGCCTTCGTAGGAAATCGGCCAGAGCTTTTTGATGTCTTCACCGTAAAGGGGCGATGAGACGGAATCCTGCCGGGCGGCCATCCAGTTGACGTTGCCGCGCTTCGTATTGATCTCACCGTTGTGGGCGACAATGCGATAGGGATGTGCGAGCTTCCAGGACGGAAATGTGTTTGTGGAGAAGCGCTGATGCACAAGCGCAAGCGCTGATTCAAAACGCGGGTCCGTAAGGTCTTTAAAATACTCGCCGAGCTGATACGCGAGGAACATGCCCTTATAAACGAGGGTCCGCGACGAGAAGGATACGGTATAGAAGCCGTTGTCGCGACCGTCCGTCTCGCTGTGGACGCGGTTTGAGATCACCTTGCGGGCGAGATAGAGGCGGCGTTCATAAGCATCGTCATCAAGGTCAGCCGGACGGTTGACGAAAAGCTGCATGTGTACCGGCTCTGTGGCGACGATCTCCGGAGCCTTGCTCAGCGAAGCATTGTCACAGGTCGGTTCGCGCCAGCCAAGGACCTCAAAACCCTCAGACTTTGCCGCTTCTTCTGCAAGCTCGATGCAATGCGCGCGCAACGCGTCGTCCTGCGGCATGAAAAAGACGGCCACAGCGTATTGGCCAGCTTCGGGCAAGTCGAATGTCACGGTTTCGGCGAACAGTCTGTGTGGGATCTGAGTGAGCATGCCAGCGCCATCGCCCATCAGAGGATCCGCGCCGACCGCGCCACGATGAGTCATGTTCAGAAGAATCTGGAGGCCGTCTTCGATGATGCTGTGGGACTGCGTGCCTTTCATGTTGGCAACGAAGCCGACGCCGCAGGCATCATGTTCGCGGTCGGGATTATAAAGCCCGCGCGCTGTTGGAAGCCCCATGGCGTTGGTCGCGCGTTTTGGCACGACGGCTCCGGTTTTTGCTGAAACCCGCCGTACCTTCTCAGACTGATCGCACGCTTTGTCGTATGCCATCATAACCCCTCACTCGTCCTCGGCCATTCATCAGGCCCCGCGCGACGTCGTCGCGTATCATAACGTTGCGACGTCGTCGCTTTTCGTCCGCACCATCGCTTTCAGCGACGGGTTCCATTCGGGTCGCATCTTGCAATCAGAGATGCGGCTCGTCGAGCGGGCCACCATTGGCCAAGCTCTTGTGAATTTTGCCGAGCTTTCCAACGGTCGAAACCCGGTGTCTCTCAGCTTTAAGCGCCTGATGCTAACAAGCGCAGTTCCCTCGCATTGTAACATAGCGTTTGCATTTACGCTGCGAAGGGGATTGTCTCAAATGTCGCACAGGCGCCGACTTGACGGCCGATTTCTTCTATCGCCACGCAAATCGGTCAATAATGCTGTCCTATTTTCACCGATAAAATGGCAGAGTTGAGCACGCTTCGCAAGCATATGTGTGAAAAACCTTTCAAGGCTGTCACAAATTGACAGTGCGGGTCTCATTTTCAAAATTCCATGGTCATGCCTCGTCTGATTACATATTTGCGTTTGCTCTTTTTCGCTGATATCGCGGATTGGTTTGGTCTTTTGAG
>JBCBTO010000215.1:0-3094 GCA_039818625.1 Pseudomonadota bacterium | reverse complement strand
TGAAAGCAAGCGGCACACCAAGCAGGGGATGCAGGCCGACTGTCTTGACAGACCACCAGGAGATGTAACCGCCCGCGATGACGAAATCGCCCTGGGCGAGGTTTTTCACATTCATGACGCCCCAAACAAGCGCGAGCCCGTAAGCTGCAAGCGCGAACAGCGCACCGATCATGATGCCTTCGATGAGAATGGTGGCGTTTACAATCGGGAACTGGAACAGAAGCTCAATATTCCCCCAGATCTGATCCATGAGATCAGCTCCTCCCCTGTTTTAGTGCGTGCTGCAAGCGGCACAGCGTCAGCTCATTTGCCCGGCTGAGCAGAAAGGCCGGGCATCGCACAGACGCCCGGCCCTTCGTCATATTCACTCTCGCCTTACTGAGGCTTGCGTGGCCAGTTCAGCTCGTGAGAGGCGAAGGCTGTCGGCGCAACGACGTTATACTCGCCATTTTGAATCTGCCGCAGCACCATCGGCTTTGCGATGTTGTTGCCAGCTTCAGAGAAGCGAATGTCGCCGTAGAACGTTTTCATATCGGTCTTGGCGATAGCATCGCGGACAGCCTCTTTGTCGAGCGTACCTGCCCGTTCAAACGCATCCTTGAAGACGTAAACAGCAGCAGATGCCTGAGCTGTCTGATAAGGGACCTTCTTTTCGGCATATTCCGGGAAAGCACCTTTAAACTCAGTTTCGTAGTTCGCAGCTGTGCCGAAGATCGGGTCTTCGTATTTCAGTGTTTCCGCCCACTGTGTTGAACACAGAATGTCATTGGCAGAGTTACCGAAATTGCCGGTCACATCAGCCGCCTCACAGTGTGTGAGCGCAATCATCGGGACGGAGATTTTCTGCTCACCGATCTGACGGACAGCCGTGGCGGCCCCTTTGGAGTGACCGGATACAACGAGAAGGTCCGGCTTGATGAGCTTCACCTTCGTCAGGATTGCCGACATGTCGGACAAGTCGCGTGGTAACTTCTCGTCAATCACGACATTCATGCCGAGTTTCTCGGCGTCTTCCATCACGCCTGCGCGGATGTCGAGCGAGAACGGATCGTTTTCAACTGCGATTGCGACTTTTACATCACCCGGTTTTTTGCCCGCTGCTTCCGCTTTCTCAGCAGCGAGTGTCACGGCTGATGCGAGATACTGTTCGGATGTCGAAAGCACGGCAAAGAGATATTTGTAGCCCTTGTTGAAAAGCGAGCGCGATGCGCCTTCCGCTTCAACCATCGGGATTTGATACTTCTCAGTGACCGGCGCGATTGCCTTTGTCAGGCCGGATGAGTATGGCCCGAGCATATATTGTACTTTGTCCTGATTGATCAGGCGTTCAGCAAGCGTCGCGCCCCGGTCGCCTTTTGATTCATCGTCATAATAAATGACGTTGAAATTGTAGCATTTGTCGCCGACCTGAATTCCGCCATTCTCTTTGATCTTCTGGATAGCGAACTCATAGCCATTTTTCGCATGGGCGCCATTCGTGGCATATTTGCCCGTCAACGAAATTGCAGACCCGAGTGTGATCTCCTCACAATCGGCAGCGGCGGCGATACCACTCGACGCCAAGAGTACACCGACAGCATAAGCTGCCGATTTCAATGTCAGTTTCATGATGTTCCTCCCAAAACAAGCCGCGCCCGCGCGCGGCCTTAGTCTATCATAGGCAAAGAAAAACGGATTTATCAACTGCTAAAGCCGTCGCGCCATGAGCCGCCTTCGGAACACCGGCCGCAAAAAACGCCCCTTCAGAAAAGCACCCAGGCCTCGCGTAGAATGATTATGATCCCGGACAGAAACATCAGCACGATCAACAATCTACGAAACTGAGAGTCGCTCATCCGCTTGTAGGTCATGATGCCAGCCTGTGTGCTCACCATAGCAACCGGCAGCATGATCACCATGGATAGGAGCGATTCCTTCTGGTATTTGCCGTCTATGAAAAGCCCGAGAGCGGCAAGCGTGAGAACCGTCATGTTGTAAGTCTGAAGCACAGCGCGCGTTTCGGTTTTGGTCCACGGTTTGATCGCGCACCACATGGTGAGCAATGCTCCGGAGAGGCCACCAATGGCGCCGAGGATGCCGCCGAGAAATCCCACGCTCCCATCGATCATCGGTGTTTGCCTGTTCACTGTCGGAATGCTTCGGCGCAGGCTGAAATAGCCTCCATAGGTCAAAAGTGCGGTTGCGACGAGTATTTTAAGGGTCGTCGCATCAATGAAAGACAGGATTTGCAAGCCGACTGGAATGCCGATCAATGCAGGCACGAGGAAGACGGCTAACCGTCGCCAGTCAATGGAACGCCAGACAAGCACCATGCCTTGAAGACCGCTCACCACCGACATGACAAGCACGAGGCCAACTGCCTCGACCGGCGGCAGTATCTGAAGCCACCAACCGAGCGTGAAGAGCGCGGTGCCAAAGCCCGCGAGACCGTTCACAAACCCACCGGCGATTGCGCCCGCGATCAGAAAGAACAAGAATTCGCCGCTCACGCGGACACCGCTGCGGGAGTGGACGATGGAGCGGACACTTCTTGCAACGCCTCAAGCAGCCTTTCGACAAACCGTGTTCGAGGATTATCTGAAAGCTCCAGCAGTCCGAGCGTGCGGCTTGCCATTTCATCTCCAAATGGCAGTACGCGCAGGTTGGTCGGGAACGGATGGACCGCTCTCACATCCGGTGCGACCGTCACGCCCAGGCCATTTGCGACCAGCGCCAGAACACCTTCAAGCGTGTCGATCTCCATCTTGGTGCGCACCTTGATCTCCCGGTTTGCAAGGTGTCGCTCGATCATGCGGCCCACCCGTGCTGCGCGATTGAAGCGGATGTAGGGCTGGCTGGTTAGCACCTCTTCATGCGTTTTTCCGGGACAGTTTTCCGGCGCGATCACGACGAGCCGTTCCGTCACGAAGGGTGTAAACCGCATATCGGCTGCGATCACTTCGGGTTCTGAAATGATGGCCGCATCGATCCGCCTTCGTCTGACATGCGCCTCGAGTTCGTGGGTCAAGCCCGTGCCGAGTTCGAGGCTCAGGTCTGGCAGGCGGCCCCGCAGGACCTTGAGTGCGGGGGGCAGGATTCCGCTCACCGCCGTGTG
>JBCBTO010000214.1:0-3308 GCA_039818625.1 Pseudomonadota bacterium | reverse complement strand
ATGAAGAGCGACAGGCTTTCCGGCGACGCGTAGGTCAGCCATTCGTCGATGGAAATACCATTGCCTTTTGTCTTGGAGATTTTCTCGCCCCTATCGTCGAGGAACAGCTCATAAATGAAATGATCCGGCGGGCGCACGCCGAGGATCCGGCAAATCTTATCGTAGAGCCCGGAATTGATCTGATGATCCTTGCCATACATCTCGAAATCAACGCCGAGGGCCGCCCACCGCATCCCGAAATCGGGTTTCCACTGGAGTTTGCAGGTGCCGCCTTTGACCGACAGCGTAACGTCGGACCCGTCCTCATCTTCAAAGGTGATCATCCCGTCGGGCGTCACCTCCTTCATGGGTACGTAAAGCACATTGCCCGTTGTCGGCGAAATCGGCAGAAAAGGCGAGTAGGTCGCCTGACGCTCCGCGCCGAGCGTCGGCAGCATCACATCCATGATTTTTTGATACTCGACACAGGCCCTCACAAGCATCTCGTCGAATTTGCCAGATGTGTAATAGTCCGTCGCGCTCGCGAACTCGTACTCAAAGCCGAATTTATCGAGAAACTCGCACAGTTTGGCATTGTTGTGGTGGCCAAAGCTCTCATGTGCGCTGTCAAAAGGGTTCGGCACGCGGGTGAGCGGCTTGTTAAGATAATCCACCAGCATGTCGGCGTTCGGCACGTTGCCCGGGACTTTGCGCATCCCGTCCATATCGTCGGAAAAGCAGATGAGCCTCGTCGGGATTGTGTCTTCGGTCAAAAGCCGGAACGCCGTGCGCACCATCGTCGTGCGCGCGACTTCGCCAAAAGTCCCGATATGCGGAAGGCCCGATGGGCCATAACCGGTCTCGAATAAGGCCTCGCCTTTGCCCGTCTGCTCCATCCGTTTGACGAGCTTGCGTGCCTCTTCGAACGGCCATGCCTTGCTCTTTCTGGCCGCTTCCACGAGCTCTGGCGTGATCGTCAAAGGGGTGAGCGCAGCATTCGCGGCATTGGTCATTGGGTATCCTTCGGGAGTTGCGGCCCGGGTCGTATGCATTCTTTGCCCAAGCGCGCGCGACACTAGAAACAAGCGACGAAACGGTCAATACTCCGCCCGTCATCCACCGGACAAAACCGGCGCCCAATCCCATGATCTCAATTCGACAAGCAACCGCCGCCGACCAAAACGCTATCTGGCGTATCCTTGAGCCGGTCTTCCGCGCTGGCGACACCTATACGATCGATCCGAACGTTAGTCGGGAAGACGCGCTCGCCTACTGGCTCAGTCCGAGCCATACCACCTTTGTCGCGGAAGAGGGCGGCGACACGCTCGGCACCTACTACGTGCGCCCGAACCAGGGTGGAAACGGCGATCACGTTGCAAACTGCGGCTACATAACCTCTGAGACCGCCCGCGGTCGGGGTGTTGCGCGCGCCATGCTTGAACACTCACTTAAAGAAGCGCCCCGCGCCGGATATCAGGCGATGCAATTCAATTTCGTCGTCGCAACGAATGTCCGCGCGGTCGAAACATGGAAACGATATGGATTTGAGATCATCGGATCACAACCTCTTGCCTTCCGACACCCTGTTCAGGGGCTCGTCGACGCTTATGTAATGTATAAGAAGTTTGACCTTTAACTGGAATGCGTCGGCCGATGAGGTCTCTTGAATGATGAGCAAAGAACACATACACAGAGCCTTGCCATGGGGCCCCAATCTTGTCTTGCCGATGCCGGAGAAAACTATGAGTACGACCATATCTCACCATGAAGCCCTTATCTATGTCATGGTGACCATGTCCGCCGTCGACCAGAGCATGGATGAGACGGAGCTTCTGCGCATCGGCGACATGGTGAAAATCCTGCCCGTTTTCAATGATTTCAACCCTGATGAACTGGTCGATGTCGCCACCAAATGCGGCGATCTCTTGCAGGAGGATGACGGGCTCGACGAAGTCATGGGCATGATCGCAGAAGCCCTGCCGCTCCATCTTTACGACACGGCTTACGCGCTCGCCGTTGAAGTGGCCGCTGCTGATCTCCACATCGAGCAGGAAGAGCTGCGACTTTTGCAAATCTTGCGCGACCGGCTCGACCTCGACAAACTGTCAATTGCCGCGATTGAATTTGCGGCCCGCGTGCGCCACCGCATGGCGTGATATGAATGGCACCGGAGTGGTAAATGGACTTTTTGCTCGAAAACGAACCGACCATCCGCCTTTCCGCCTTCCTGTCCATCTTCGCAGCTATGGCTCTGTTTGAGATCATGCTGCCCCGGCGCAGGCCCGAGGTTTTGGACGGCGCACCTGTGAAAGGGCGGCGCTGGTTCTCCCACGGTTCGCTCGTCATCATTGACAGCCTTGTGCTGCGCCTTGTGTTCCCAGCTGCAGCCGTTGGCACCGCCCATTACGCGTCAGTCAGCGGCATCGGCCTCTTCAACGCGTATGATATCCCGCTATGGCTGGCCGCCCTCATCGCCTTCATCATTCTCGACTTCGCCGTCTGGCTGGAACATTGGGCGAGCCACAAGATACCGCTTCTTTGGCGCATCCACCGCATGCACCACGCCGATACCGATTTCGATGTGACGACGGCGCTTCGCTTCCATCCGCTCGAAATCGTGCTTTCCATGGTTTGGAAGGCGGCAATTGTGATTGCGCTCGGCGCGCCGGTCGTGGCTGTACTTGTCTTCGAGATCGTGCTGAACGGCATGGCGATGTTCAATCATTCAAATGCCAAACTGCCGCTTTGGCTCGACCGCATCATCCGCATCGTTTTCGTTACGCCCGACATGCACCGCGTGCATCATTCATCTGATCAACCCGAGACCGACAGCAATTACGGTTTCAATTTTTCCTTCTGGGATCGTTTGTTCAAGACCTACACGCCTGAACCGGCGCTCGGCCATGAAGGCATGCAAATCGGCCTCAAGAATTATCGTGGCAAGGCGCCGTCGACCCTCACATGGAACCTGACCGTCCCGTTCAAAGCGCTCGCGCGGCCGAAAAGTCAGAAGATATCAACCGGGAAATAGCGCAGATAGACTTCAACGAACTTGCCGTTGCGCATCAGCCGCGTCAAACCGTTGTCGAGTGCCGTCTTGAGATCGAGCCTGTCCTGCGGAACGGCAATTGCGAGCCCTTCGCCGAAAAAATCAGCGTTTAGATAAGGCCCGCCAACGAAGGCGCAGCACGCATCCGCAGCAGCGCTTTGCAGCCAGAACGATGTTGAGATCGCATCGCCGAAGCCGACGTCAACCGCGCCCTCGCTTACGGCATCGCGCAGCGCATTCTGGTCGCCATATCGGGTGATGCTCGCCTGCGGAAAATGCT
>JBCBTO010000213.1:0-3333 GCA_039818625.1 Pseudomonadota bacterium | reverse complement strand
GGCGCATTCGCTGGCGGAGCGGCCCAAACGTTTGTGGTCGCCATGGCGGCAGTTCCTGCTCTCCCTCCTGTTCGCCGCCGTGGCGCTTGCAGCGCTTGATGCGGACACCGATACGGTGGTCAATCTCGTGCGCACGTCTCTGGAGGGGCCTTTTGTTTTCGCTGACATGGGCGCTGTCTATGCCGGGTGGGCCGAAACGCCGAGTTGGGTCTCCTACATCAGCGCTGATGCGCAAGGAGCTTTCTTAGTGATCGGCTTTTTTGACGGCCTGAAAGCGCTATTAACGCCTGTCTTCGCCGCAATAGAACTGCTTTTCTCATGGGCCGCGACGGTCGCCATGATTGTGTTTTCCAACATTCTCTTCGGCCTTTCCGCAGTGATTGGCGTAGTCATCCCCACGGTTCAGTGGATCGCCACGCTTGTTCCAGAAACATTTGTGCCCGTGGCCCTCGGTCTCACGGCATTTGCACTCGGGCTCATTGTTGAGTTTGTGTTTTATCTGATGGCGCTCAATGCCGCGCGCCGACCGGCGGGACGATCAAACTTCTTTCGCCGTGGGTTCGATAACGGGTTTCGGCTCTTCAAGGATTACCCCTTTACCAGTGTTTTGAAGCTAACGTTTCACTGGCGCTATATCACCATGGCGATTTGCGTCGGTGCGATGCTCGTGTGCGCTGTCGGAGTGATCCGCGGTGGCAAAATCGGCTTCAGCTTTTTCCCCTCGCCAGAAGCTGAATCCGTGACCGGTCACGCGATTTTCCATCCCGGCATTCCAAAGAAGGAAGCGCTTGCGATTATCGCCCAATTGGAGGCAGCTGCCCACGCAGTTGGGAAAGAGCTTGGTGGCGAAGAAGAGCTCATTGAAAGCGTTCTCGTCACCTACGGGCAATCCGGCGTGAACCGGGGGCAAAATTTTGCTGAAATCAAGGTCGATCTGACGGAGTCTGAGGTGCGCAGCGTACGCACGCCAGTGATCGTCAATGCCTGGCGCAAAGCGGTTCCGAAAGTTGCCGGTCTCAAGCGTTTCTCCATCTCGCAGTCCCGTGGTGGCGCACCGGGCCGTGATATCGACATTCAGCTTCAAGGCGGCACGCCGGACCGGCTGAAAAAGGCGGCCGGTGAGGTTGTCGCGCTGATCTCCGCGATTGATGGTCTCTCGGGCGTTGCCGATAGCCTTCCCTTCGGCAAGCCTGAAATCATTCTTGAACTCAATGAGCGGGGTCGGACCCTCGGCCTTTCCATCGATGATGTCGGGCGTCAGGTTCGCGCCGCATTTGAGGGATCGATTGCCCGTCTCATCCCGGAAGGGGATGATGAAATCACAGTCCGCGTGCGCCAGGTCATGCGGTTCGAAGGGCTGTCCGGCTTGCGCAATTTTCAGCTGCGCACACCGACCGGCAATTTCGTACCCCTTGGCGAGGTCGTTTCCATCACAGAGGCGCAGGGTTTTGCTGCAATTCAGCGGGAAGACGGAAAGCTCACCGTCTCTGTGACGGCGGATGTGAACGACAACATCACCACGACCCAGGAGGTGATTGACGAACTTGAGGCAAATGGCAGCGTGCAGGCCATAACCTCGCGATACGGCATTACCTATCGGTATGATGGCAAAGACAAGGAGCGTGCGGACGCGTTTGCTGACCTTCGCGTTGGCATCATGATCTCGCTCGCGATGATTTACATCATTCTCGCCTGGATGTTCGGGTCTTACACCATGCCGCTCGCGGTCATGATGATCATTCCCTTTGGCGTGGTGGGTGCCGTCGTCGGCCATTATCTTCTGGGCTTCAAGCTCACCATGTTGTCGCTTGTTGGAATGCTCGGCCTTTCGGGAATTCTCGTGAACGACTCGCTCATTCTCGCAAGCCGGTTTCAGGAACGGCGTAAGGAGGGGGACAGCGTTTCCGATGCTGCCATTGGCGCGAGCCGGGATCGCCTCAGGGCCGTGCTTCTCACGTCCCTTTCGACGATTGGGGGCCTGACACCGTTGATGTTTGAGACGAGTCGCCAGGCGCAGTTCCTCCTGCCGATGGTGATCACCATCGTTTTCGGTCTCGCCTTTGCAACCCTGCTTGTTCTTTTCATGGTGCCGGCGCTTATTGGCATCGGCAATGATATCGGACGGTTCTTCCGACTTGTCTTCGGCAGTCGCGAAAGCCTAAGGCAGGAGTTTTTCGGCGAGAAAGACGCACTTGACCCGCCGTCGCAACCTTCGTTTGCTACACCCGCCAAAACGCAGGTGATAGCAGCACCAGAACGGTAAACAGTTCGAGCCGCCCAAGCAGCATGCCCGCGCCGAGGAGCCATTTGGCAACGTCATTGAGTTCCGTGTAGGTGCCACTCGGCCCGATGATGAGACCGAGGCCCGGGCCGACATTGGAAATGGCGGAAGCGGAGCCGGACAACGCGGTCAATGTGTCGAGGCCAGTCAGGCTCAAGAGGGCGGCCAAAATCGCGAAACACAGCATGTAAAGAAAGAAGAAGCTCATGACGGCGATGGACACGCTGTCCGGCAGGATTTTGCCGTTGAAGCGTTTCACAAAGACGCCGTTTGGATAAACGACGCTGTTCACATGCTGTTTGAGGTCTTCAAACAAGACCTGCCATCGGAAAATTTTCACCCCGCAGGAGGTGGAACCCGCACAGCCCCCGACAAACATGAGCAGGAAGAAGATCGCCGTCGAAAACGGCCCCCAGGCGACGTAATCCTGGGTCGCATAGCCCGTGCCGGTCATGATCGAGATCACGTTGAAGCTCGCGTGACGGAGCGCGGTTACGCCCTGGTTGTGGCCATCGGCGACCTGAAGTGCAGCAATGATGACGATGAAGCCGATCAGCGTGAAGAGGAAGGCGCGCACCTGGGTGTCATTGAGAAGGGCGTTGCGTTCGCCTTGCAGCATCTTGATGTAGAGCAAGAAGGGCAGCGAGCCGAGGATCATGAAAACGACGGCGACGGAATCGATGGCAGCGGAATCGAAATGGCCGATTGAGGCGTCCTTGGATGAAAAACCGCCCGTTGCAACCGTCGTCATGGCGTGGACTGTGGCGTCCATCGGGGTCATGCCAGCGAGGAAGTAACAGACCGTACAGCTGAGTGTCAGCACGGAATAAATGCCCGTCATGATGCCGGAGATCTGCGTTGCACTCGGCAGGATCTTTTCCGCCGTGTCGAACGCTTCGGCCTTGAAGATCTGCATACCGCCGACCTGAAGCATTGGCAGCACGGAAACCGCCATCACGATGATGCCAAGGCCTCCGATCCATTGCAGAAGGGCCCGCCATAAAAGGACGCCGGGCGCTGCGTCATCGAGCCCGACGATGACCGTAGCCCCC
>JBCBTO010000212.1:0-3423 GCA_039818625.1 Pseudomonadota bacterium | reverse complement strand
CTTATTCTGGATGGAGGACGGTTGATCATCTATGACTGATATAAAACCGAAGGCAGGTGAAGCGCCGAATGCGCAAGGCGTATCGGGCGTCGTTCCTGTCAGTGAAGCAGACGCGACCTCTCTTGAAGACATCGCCCGGGATATGGGAGCGGGACAGGGCAGCCCCATAGCGGATGCTGCCACCGATGTGCCGTCGAGCCCCCTTTTAGGAAGGCTTTTCGAGATAATACGGCCCGCTGCCGTCTATCTGGGATTTTGGCGACAAGGCAACCCCATCGTTCCAGAACGCTCCGTTGCGAGCCAAACGCTGATGATTGTCGTTGCCATCATGAGCTTCCTCGCATGTCTGACATTTGCCATGGTGACGGTGATTTGGGACCAGACGACGGTGTGGCAAAGCGATATTGCCCGCGAAATCACCATTCAGGTGCGTCCGGTCGACGGGGTTGATCTCGACAGCGAGATTCTCAAAGCTATCGATCTCGCACGCAACACACCCGGTATTTTGAACGTGCAGCCTGTGGACGAAGAATGGTCCGAGCGGCTCCTGGAGCCGTGGCTTGGGCGCGATTTCGACCTTAAGG
The DNA here is from genome assembly GCA_039818625.1 of Pseudomonadota bacterium. Taxonomy (GTDB): domain Bacteria; phylum Pseudomonadota; class Alphaproteobacteria; order Rhizobiales; family JACESI01; genus JBCBTO01. Next base: position 2,839 of record JBCBTO010000212.1, on the reverse strand, counting down.
AACTGCCCGTTCCAAAAATGATCGTGATTGAACTCGACCCTGACCGTCGGGCCAACCTTTCGGGATTGTCCGAAAGGCTTGTTTCCAATGTGGCCGGTGTCTCGCTCGATGATCACAGAATCTGGCTCGATCGGCTGGCGAGCATGGCGAACACGACCGTTTTCATCGGTTTTGCCCTCATGGGCCTCATGTTGACAGCGATGATCCTCAGCGTGACCTTCGCCACCCAAAGCGCCATGACCACAAATCACGATGTGGTCGAGGTGCTGCATTTCGTGGGCGGGCGTGATCGATTTATCGCGGGCGAGTTCCAGCGTCGCTTTTTAGGCCTTGGGCTCAAGGGTGGATGCGTTGGCGGCGTGGTCGCCATTGTGTGTTTTATCGCCCTTGGCTTTTGGGCGCGGTCCTCCGTCGCTACGCCGCAGGGCGATCAACTGGCGGCCCTGTTCGGACGGTTCGAGATCGGCTTCACGGGTTATCTCGGAACCCTGCTCCTGATTTTCGTGGTCGCAGGGCTGACCGCCCTCACATCGCGCATTGCCGTCTTTCGCTATTTGTCAAAAATGTCGTAACACATATTGAAGACGGCACGTGTTTCGTGACTATAACAAGGTCTCGAAGACTGGAAAGACGATACGATGGCGACAGTCGGTGGCAGCGAAGGGCAGGCCAGACCCCATGCGAAACGTTCATGGATCAGGCGGATTGCGAGTGTCGGCTGGTCTTTTGTATTGCTTTTGGGGTTCATCTTTATCGGTTTTCAGATCGGCGGCTTTGTGCGGTTTCTCGATGTCGTCACTACACCGACTGCCACGTCTACCGAGACGGCAGATGCCATCGTCGTTCTGACCGGTGGTGAAAACCGGCTTGAAGCGGGCATGGAGCTTCTGGCGAAGGGGCGGGGTGAACGTCTTTTGATCACGGGGGTCAATCCGACGACATCGGAGGCGACATTGCGCGCCGCAAGCGACGTGGATGACGCGCTTTTTGCATGCTGTGTGGAGGTGGACCGTGTCGCGCGCGATACAATTGGAAATGCGATCGCAACCCGTGCGTGGGCGACAAAGAACGATGTTTCGTCGCTCATTGTGGTGACGGGTGCGTTTCATATGCCGCGCGCCATGCAGGAGTTTTCACACACACTTAAGGATGTGGAGCTGATTGCCCATCCGGCCAATGTGCCTGACCAGCCGGATTGGTGGCGCGATCCTGGCCGCGTCCGGGATCTTTTGCGCGAATATGCGAAGTTTGCCGTTGTGCGTCTGCGCGACCGGATCAATCCGCTGATTGGTCGTGCATGGCCGAACATGCCACTGCAAAAAGAAAGGCCGACCGGCGAGACCGGGTAGTCCCCTGATTTGCAGGTATCATCTGAGGCGCCAAAGGTACCCCTTCAAATTGCTTTTGCATGAGTTGATATTCAACTCAAACATGTCCGTCACACTTCCGATTCACGGCGAATTCACGCAGCGGTTTTTAGGCTGTCACAGTCCATCCTGTGGAATTGCCGATTTATGTTGCCCTTGGATTTCCTCTCAGTCTTTCTTGGCTTGCAGGTCAATCTACGCCTGCCGTCATCAAAAGCGACCATGAGAGAAGGTCGGCGTCCGCTTCCCCGTCTTTTGTGCATGGTCTCAAATGAACCTGTTTGGTGAGGCACTTACTCTCCTTCGTAGCTTGCCTAATCACCGGCGCTGTTTGGCAGAGACATCGTCTCCGGAGGCAGCAGGTGAAGTCGATCCACAAGTCCGCAAGCTGCTGATTGGTTTGGGATATGCACGGGTTGACGCACATACCGGTCGACTGACCAGCATCAAATGTCCGTTGTCGCAACTGCAAAATCGCTTCGCTTTGCTCAGCCTTGCATCCAAGTTTGATCGCGCCTTCCAGCTCCCCTTGCCCCATGCGCCCGGTGCCGTCTTCTTCGGTGGTATGGTTGTAAGCTCAGATTGTATCGAAGATGGTTTAAGTGATCAGGTTTTCAGCGTTGGCGGTCGCGGTAAGACATTTTCGACCGCATTTGAGAGTTGTATGGGGGAAGCTGCGGAATGCCTGTCCTTCATCCGTTCTCCCAAAGGTCTGAAGGTCGGTGATAGAGGGTCGGTGGCACACGAGGCCTATCGCCAATGGGCCTTTGATGGTATCGGCGCATCTTTGGATGCACCGGAGGCAACAAGATGGGTCGAAGCGACATCGCTTGGTGATCTGTCGCCTTGTCTTTTCCCGGCAGAACTCGTCTACCGACTTCCCGCCTGTGAACGTATCGGAACACGCGCAGCGGAAAGCACAGGTGTGGCCGCAGGTGTTACACGGGACGACGCCATCCTTGCTGCATTGCTGGAGGTCATAGAGCGCGACGCAGCCGCTCTTTGGTGGTACGGCGGTTGTGAACCAGGCCTTGTCCCACAGAGATTTCTTGAGCAGAGCGGGTTTGAAAGTTTCGCATCAGAGGTTCGAAAGGATAGCCGACGGTCGTTTTGGTTGTTGGACATTACGACGGATGTTGGCGTGCCCGTGATTGCTGCCTTGTCAGCCGAGCCAGATGGAACCGGAGTTGTTGCCGGATTTTCAGCATCCGTCGACATTATGTCTGCAATGGAAAGCGCGTTCCTTGAAATGTGCCAGATGGAATTGGCGCAGGCGCTGTCTCTTCAGAAGCTGCAGCAAGATGGGCCGGAGGCACTGTCGCCTCAAGATAGAGCGTGGATCGACAAACATGAAAAGCTCAGCCTGCAAAATGTCCCGCGGCTGAAGAGTGGCGGCGCTTTCAAGCCTCGGTTAAATCAGGCGCGGACACCGATGCAGTTCATTCTCGATTCGCTCGAGATGGTCGGATACG
>JBCBTO010000211.1:0-3503 GCA_039818625.1 Pseudomonadota bacterium | reverse complement strand
GGACATCGATCGGCTGAGGCAAGCTGATCTCTTAAACGTTCTTGACGAGGAAGCGCTGCGGCTCATCGCCTTCACCGGTGATCGCCGCAGTGTTTACGACGGGGCCACGCTTTTCTTTGAAGGAGAAGAGGCAGACGGCGCGCTCTTTGTCCTGACGGGGCGCGTGTCCTTGCAGGCTCTCGTCAAAGATGAGCTTAGCGAACGCAGTCAGGTGGGTGAGGGCACCATTATCGATCCGTATGCTCTCATCTCACAAACCCGGCGCGGGACGACGGCGAAAGCTGTTGGCGATGTTTCCTACCTCGTTCTGGATCGTGCGACGTTTCGGCGGGTGCTCGAAGAATTTCCGGATGTGGCAGAGCGTCTGCAGGCCTATCTTGCAGATCACATCGAGCACACCGTCACCTCGCTCAAGGGCGTTGCGGCCCGTCTCGACGTTTTGGAGTAATCAGTATTCTCGTCGCTAAAACGCGAACTCCGTAACAACGGGGGCGTGGTCTGATGGCTTTTCCCATCCACGGGCGTGCGTCAGTACTCTCGTTGAGGCAATCGTGCCTTCCAGATGCTCACTCGCCCAAATGTGGTCAAGGCGGCGTCCTTTGTTTGATGCTTCCCAGTCCTTGGCGCGATAGCTCCACCAGGTGAAGACCGATTCCGGTTCCGGGATCAAATGTCTGGTCGTATCGATCCAGTTTCCGGCTTTGCGCACAGCTTCGAGGCTTTCGGTTTCAACCGGCGTGTGGCTGACGACTTTCAAGAGCTGTTTGTGGGACCACACATCCGTCTCGTAAGGCGCGATGTTGAGATCGCCGACTATGACTGCCGGACGGTTTGATTCTTCGCCGCCGACCCAGTCTTGCATCTCGGCAAGGAACTTCAGTTTGTGATCGAATTTCGGGTTTTTCTCGATATCCGGCTCGTCGCCACCCGCAGGGACATAAAAATTGTGGATGCGGATGTCGCGTCCGGCATCAACGTCGACCGCGATATGGCGCGCATCGCCCATGGCGCAGAAGTCGCGTGAAAACTCATGTTTGAACGGGATGCGGGAGGCAATTGCCACACCGTGGTATCCCTTTTGCCCAAACTTGGCGATGTGCGGATAGCCCGCTTTTTTGAACGCGTTGTCGGGGAATTTGTCGTTCGGACATTTCGTTTCCTGAAGACACAGGACGTCGGGGTCTTCATGGGCCAGCAGTTTTTCCACGATCGGCATGCGCAGCCGCACCGAATTGATGTTCCAGGTGATGAGTTTGAACGTCGCCATGGTGATGTGTCCGGCCAGTTTCGTGTGGCGGGAGCTTAGACCGAAGCCCGTCAGCCTTTGCGTGTCAATTTCGCCACGGCAACAAAAAAGCCGGCGGAAACTCGCCGGCTGATCGTCATGATCGTGTGATTGGGGTTACTCGCCCGGATACCGGATCTTGAAAAGTTTCTGGTCAACGCTTGCGTTTTTCTTGGTGTTAAAGATCTGCACCGATGTGTCGAGGCCTTGTGTGTCAGTCACAATCCATTGCTCAAGGTCATAGGTGTCCTTGTTGAAGAAAAGGCGCAATTGGCTTTCATTGAAAGCTTCCGCATCTTCGATAATGACGACAATGCTGTTGCCAAGAAGGCCGACATTTTTGATGCCGTCGACTTTGTTCAGGTTCAGCTTTCGGCGTAGCAGATAGCGCAGCGGTGTCTTTTTGAGAGGAAGAAGATCCTGGGTTTCCAGCTTCTTGTTGATCACGGCCACACTCTTGCCATCGGCGATGATGTCAATCTCTGCGGGCGGCGCGTACTGGAAGCGAATGTTTCCTGGTCGATCCAGATGAAAAACACCTTTGGCTGTGCCGCCATTTGGGCCTGTCTGGATGAACTCACCGGACATGGTTTTATAGGCGTTCATCTGCTTGGAAATTGTCTTCAGGACTTTTTTCTGATCGCGGGTGAGTGATGCATCCGCGTTGATGGTCAGTGCCAGCACAGCGATGATCGTCAGCACCAGGAAACTCAAAAGCGCAAAGCGTTGTTTGCGGCCTTCCTCGTCCTTCCACGATTTCGCTTTTGCCTGGGGTTTTCGTGACAGTCTGGTCATGGTCTCACCGGTTGTTTGCGTGTTTGCTATCACGTGGTTTCCTGAAATGGGCGGATCAAGGCCCGTCCCGTGCGGTATAACGCCACCATCCTGACTGTAGCATGAAGAAACGATTCGTCAGGGGAAAAGACGTCTCATTCCGCGTCTTCGGAATAGCCGAAATCACCGTCCGGGTCGCTGCCGACGAGAATTTCACGTTTGCCCGCATGGTTTGCCGGGCCGACAATGCCTTCTTCTTCCATGCGCTCGATGATGGTCGCAGCGCGGTTATAACCAATCCCGAGGCGCCGTTGGATGTAACTCGTCGAGGCTTTCTTGTCGCGTAGGACAATGGCAACAGCCTGGTCGTAAGGGTCCGCGCTGTCTGAGACATTGCCACCTGAGGCACCGCCGCCCGCTTCGCCGTCTTCGTCGATGTCTTCGGTGATCGCTTCCAGATATTGCGGGATGCCCTGATCCTTAAGGTGGCGTACGATGTCTTCCACCTCCTCATCCGACACAAACGGTCCGTGGACGCGCTGGATGCGCCCGCCGCCCGCCATGTAGAGCATATCGCCCATGCCGAGGAGCTGCTCCGCGCCTTGCTCACCAAGGATAGTGCGGCTGTCGATTTTGGATGTCACCTGGAATGAGATGCGGGTCGGGAAGTTCGCCTTAATCGTGCCAGTGATGACATCGACCGACGGGCGCTGGGTTGCCATGATGACGTGGATGCCTGCCGCACGCGCCATCTGGGCAAGTCTTTGGATCGCGCCCTCAATGTCTTTGCCTGCGACCATCATGAGGTCGGCCATCTCATCAATGATGACCACGATGTAAGGCATCGGCCAGAGGTCGAGCTCTTCGCGCTCATAGATCGCTTCACCCGTTTCCTGATCGTAGCCGGTCTGGATGGTGCGAACGATCGGTTCGTCTTTTTCAGCCGCCTGCTTCACGCGCATGTTGAAGCCGTCGATGTTGCGCACGCCGACCTTCGACATTTTCTTGTAGCGGTCCTCCATCTCGCGCACGGTCCATTTGAGCGCGACGACGGCCTTTTTCGGGTCCGTGACGACCGGGGTCAGAAGATGCGGGATACCGTCGTAGACCGACAATTCCAGCATTTTCGGGTCGATCATGATGAGCTTGCACTGGTCCGGTGTCATGCGGAACAGGAGTGACAGGATCATCGTGTTGATGGCGACTGATTTACCGGAACCCGTGGTACCGGCCACGAGGAGGTGCGGCATGCGGGCGAGGTCCGCGATGACGGATTCCCCGCCAATTGTCTTGCCAAGGCAGATCGGGAGTTTGCCTTTGTTGTTCTCGAAGGTTTTCGAGGCGAGGCTTTCATGCAGATAGACCGTTTCGCGCTTGGCGTTGGGCAGTTCGATGCCAATGGCGTTCTTGCCCGGAATGACGGCGACGCGGGCGGCAATCGCAC
>JBCBTO010000210.1:0-3569 GCA_039818625.1 Pseudomonadota bacterium | reverse complement strand
CGAACAGCGGGTGCGGGCGATCAACGCCTTTCTCCATGACATCTATCACCGCCAGGAAATTCTGCGGGCGGGACGCATCCCAGTGAACCTCATTGCGCAGAATGAAGCGTTTGTGCCGGAAATGATCGGCGTGTCGCCGCCGGGGGATGTTTATACGCATATCGTCGGGACCGACATCGTTCGCACCGGCGAGGACGAGTTCTTCGTGCTTGAGGACAATGCCCGCACGCCGTCGGGTGTTTCTTACATGCTCGAAAACCGGGAAACGATGTTGCAGATGTTCCCGGAGCTTTTCAGCCGCATCAAGGTGCAGGAAGTGAGCGGCTATCCGAAATATCTGAGGCGGTCGCTTTCCGCCTGCGCTCCGGCTGCCGCGACGGGTCGTCCCGTGATCGCGATCCTGACGCCGGGTATTCACAACTCCGCCTATTATGAGCACTCCTTCCTCGCCGACCAGATGGGGGCGGAACTCGTCGAAGGCCATGATCTGAGGCTCGTCGATGGCCGCATCGCCATGCGCACGACGCGGGGATACAGGACGATCGATGTGCTTTATCGCCGGGTCGATGATGATTATCTCGATCCCTTGACTTTCAATCCTGACTCCATGCTCGGCGTGCCTGGGATCATGGACGTCTATCGGTCCGGGGGCATCACGCTTGCCAACGCGCCCGGAACGGGCATTGCGGACGATAAGGCAATCTATTCCTACATGCCGGAGATTGTGGAGTTCTACACCGGCGAAAAGGCAATTTTAAAAAATGTGCCGACGTGGCGATGTTCGGAGCCGGATAGTCTTCAGTACGTGCTGGAGCATCTCGACGAACTGGTGGTGAAGGAGGTGCACGGCTCTGGCGGTTACGGCATGCTCGTCGGTCCCGCCGCCTCAAAACGCGAGATCGCGACGTTCCGCAAGAAACTCGAAGCCCATGCGGACAACTATATCGCCCAGCCGACGCTTTCGCTTTCCACCGTGCCGGTGCTCACCAAAAAGGGTCTTGCGCCGCGCCATGTGGACTTGCGCCCCTTTGTGCTCGTTTCTCCTAATACGATCCAGATTACGCCGGGCGGTCTCACCCGCGTAGCGTTGAAAAAAGGGTCGCTCGTGGTGAATTCCAGCCAGGGTGGTGGGACGAAAGACACCTGGGTTCTGGACGAGTAGGGGCGCTCATGCTTGGAAAGAACGCGGGCGGTCTTTTTTGGATGTTCCGGTATCTGGAGCGGAGCGAGAACACCGCCCGCCTCGTCAATGCGGGCTTTCGCATGGCGCTCACCCGATCATCCGCTGCGGCGGAGGCCGAGTGGCAGTCTGTTCTGACGACGGTTGGCCAGAAAGCGGCGTTTGAACAGGCTCACGACACCTATACATCGCAGAATGTCACCGATTTTCTGCTGCGCGACAAAAACAATCCGACCAGCGTTCTTTCCATGATCGAACAGGCGCGCAACAACGCGCGGATGGTGCGCACCAACATCACAGTTGAAGTGTGGGAGGCGACCAATGAGTGCTGGATGACGCTGAAGGGTTTGCTCGGCAGGACCGTTCGCGAAAAGGATCTCCCAAGTGTGCTCGGGGTCATTCGCCAGCAAAGCGCGCTCGTGCGCGGCGCGCTCCACGGCACCATGCTGCGCAATGACATCTACAATTTCGCGCGGCTTGGAACGTTCTTGGAAAGAGCGGACAACACCGCCCGCATTCTAGACGTGAAATACTATGTTCTTCTGCCGTCGGTCTCCCATGTCGGCTCATCGCTTGACAACGTGCAGTGGGAGACGATCTTGCGGTCCGTTTCCGCTCTTCGCGCCTATGGCTGGGCGAATGAAGGGGATATCGGGCCGCGGAGTATCGCGGATTTCCTCATTCTCGACCGTCGGATGCCGCGCTCGCTGGCGTTTTGCTCGCGCCAGATTTTGAGCAATGCGGAGTGGCTTGCCGATGAATACGGTCAAGACTCGCCGACACTTGCTCTCGCCAAGGCCCAGCATCACCGGCTCAAAAGCTCGGTCATCGATGACATTATCGACACGGGTCTGCATGAGTTTCTCGAAGTCTTCATCCGAGAGAACAATGCGCTCGCAGGGCAGGTTGAACGGGACTATCGGTTTTATGAGTAATGGGAATTTGCCATGCGTCTGACCGTTTCGCACAAGACAACCTACCGCTATGACGCGCCGGTGGATTATGCGCTTCAGCAATTGCGGCTGATGCCGAAGAACTCCACTGGTCAATCGGTCATTTCCTGGTCGACGGAAATTGACGGTGGGAAAAAGGAAGCGAGTTACACCGATCAGCATCGCAACCACGTGGAACTGATCAGCTTTACCCCTGGCACGGTGGAGATGACTGTGACCTGCGCCGGTGAGATCGAGACGACGTTGAAAGATGGTGTCGTCGGCAGGCATGTCGGCCTTGCGCCGCTTTGGTATTTCAAGCGCGCGACCAACCTTACCGAGCCCGGTCCCGCAATCCGCAAAATCGCGAGGAAAGCGGCGGCTGCCGATGACAACGATATCGCACGGATGCATCTCTTGATGAACGACATCGCCGATACGGTTGCCTATCAAGTTGGGGAAACCGGGGCGGAGACCAAGGCGGAGGCTGCTTTGACAAGTGGGCATGGCGTCTGTCAGGACCATGCGCACATCTTCATTGCCGCTACACGCCTGATGGATTATCCGGCACGTTATGTGAGTGGGTATCTTATGCTCAATGATCGTGTTGATCAGGACGCGAGCCACGCCTGGGCCGAGGTCTATCTTCCGAATATCGGCTGGACCGGATTTGATGTTTCAAACCGGATTTCGCCGGATGAGCGTTATGTACGGGTTGCGACAGGGCTTGACTATCGGGAAGCGGCGCCAATGTCCGGCATGAGGTTTGGCGCAGGCAGCGAGGCTATGGTGGTCAGTCTGCAAGTGCAGCAGTAATTCAGGAGAGATCATTGACGTATTGTGTTGCGATGCAACTGGATCGCGGGCTTGTTTTCATGTCGGATACGCGCACGAATGCGGGGATCGACAACATTTCCACCTTCCGCAAGATGCAGACCTGGTGCGTGCCGGGTGAGCGCGTCGTGACCGTCATGACGGCGGGCAATCTTGCGACGACGCAGGCGGTGATCAGCCTTCTCGATGAGCGCGCGAAGGCCCCCGCCGACCGGCATCCATCGGTGCTTGAAGGGCCCTCGATGTTTCAAATCGCCCGGCATGTGGGTGATACCTTGCGCGATGTTATTCAGGACAGCGGTGGTGAAGGGCCGGGGCAGTCGGACCGCGCGTTCAATGCGACGATGATCGTCGGCGGACAAATCAAAGGTGGTGAGCCACGGCTCTTTTTGATCTACCCGGAGGGTAATTTCATCGAGGCTTCGGCCGACACACCATTTTTTCAAATCGGCGAGACGAAATATGGCAAGCCGATCCTCGTGCGCGCCTATGATCCGGAAATGACGTTTGAAGAGGCCATTCGGCTGCTGCTCGTCAGTTTTGACAGTACGATCAAGGCCAATCTGGGCGTTGGCCTTCCGGTTGATGTCCAGGTTTACGAAGAAGGGTCGCTTGTCAGTGGG
>JBCBTO010000209.1:0-3576 GCA_039818625.1 Pseudomonadota bacterium | reverse complement strand
AGCAAACATCAACTTTGGCACCTTTGCCAAAGCGACTGAGTTGAGAAAGCGCATCTGGTTTACACTGGGTGCGCTTATTATTTATCGCCTCGGCACGTATATTCCGATCCCCGGCATTGATCCGGTTGGACTGGAACAGGCTTTCGGCCAGGCGCAACGCGGCATTTTCGGCCAGCTCGACCTGTTCCTTGGTGGCGCGGTCGGACGCCTTGCGATTTTCGCACTGGGGATCATGCCGTATATTTCGGCGTCGATCATCATGCAGTTGATGACCTCCGTTGTGCCGTCCCTCGAACAGCTTAAGAAAGAGGGTGAGCAAGGCCGTAAGGTGATCAACCAGTACACGCGCTACGGCACGGTTCTGCTGGCGATCGTGCAATCCTACGGAATTGCGGTTGGCCTTGAGGCGAGTGGCACCATCGTTGAGGAACCGGGGTGGTTCTTCCGGATCACGACCGTGATTACTCTCACAGGCGGCACCATGTTCCTCATGTGGCTTGGTGAGCAAATCACAGCGCGCGGCATTGGCAACGGTATTTCGCTGATCATTTTCGCAGGCATTGTGGCGGAGTTTCCAGGCGCTATCGTGCAGCTCTTTGAACTCGGCAACACGGGTGCGATCTCCACACCGTTCCTCCTCGGCTTCCTCGTGCTGACGATAGCGACAATTGCGTTTATCGTGTTCATGGAACGCGCCCAGCGCAGGCTCGTGGTGCAATATCCAAAGCGCCAGATGGGCAATCGCATGTTCCAGGGCGACAGCTCGCATCTTCCGCTGAAACTGAACACAGCCGGTGTTATCCCGCCGATCTTCGCGACATCGCTTTTGCTGTTACCGATTACGCTCGCAAACTTCTCGGCAACGAATGAAGCGGGTGGTTTCCTGGCGGAGACATCCGCATTGCTCGTGCGTGGTGGAACCCTTTATCTCGCCTTTTACGCGGTTCTGATCATCTTCTTTGCGTTCTTCTACACGGCGATTGTTTTCAACCCGCAAGACACAGCTGACAATCTGAAGAAACAGGGCGGCTTCATTCCTGGCATCCGTCCGGGCGAGAAAACGGCTGAATATATCGACTACGTTTTGACGCGGATCACAGTCGTCGGCGCCATTTACTTGACCATCGTCTGCCTTATTCCGGAATTTCTCATTTCGACAACAGGTGTCCAAATTGCGTTCGGGGGGACGTCGCTGCTCATCATGGTGAGCGTGACGATGGATACGGTGCAGCAGGTGCAGGGACACCTGATCGCGCAACAGTATGAGGGACTTGTGAAGAAGTCGAAACTGAGGGGCAAACGGAAATGAGACTGATACTGCTTGGGCCGCCAGGAGCTGGCAAGGGAACCCAAGCGCAACGCATCGTGGAGGAGCGCGGCGTTGTGCAATTGTCAACTGGTGACATGCTGAGGGCAGCGGTCGCGGCTGGCACCCCGATAGGCTTGCAGGCCAAAGAAATCATGGAGCGGGGTGATCTCGTCTCCGACGACATCATCAGCGGCATCATCTCCGATCGGCTCGACCAGGACGATTGTGCGGCCGGCTTCATTTTGGATGGTTTCCCACGGACGGTTGCCCAGGCGGAAGCACTAGAAAACCTGCTTGCTGAGAAGGACATGGCGCTTGATGCCGTTGTAGAGCTGACAGTCGATGAGGCGGCCCTGCTTGCCCGTATCGAACAACGCGCGGCTGAAACGGGCGGCGCCCGGGCCGACGACAACGCGGAGACATTGAAAAAACGTCTCGCTGTTTATCGCGAGCAGACCGCACCCGTCTCCGATTTCTATGCAAAGACCGGTGCTCTGAAAACGGTCGACGGCATGGCTTCGATTGATGAGGTCGCCACGGCGATTAATGAAATTTTGGACGCGTAGTCGATCTTTCGAACAAGCTGGCGATTGAGTAATATATGCAATTTCCGGTAGGCTCGGCGCAATCGACCTGCATATGACGGTTTTTTTGTCAATAGGGTATTGACGAGGTGTTCTTTAGGTCTTAGACCCGCTCCAATCCAAAAGTACGGTGTTGAACTTTGGCGTGATCCAGTTTCGTTTATATGCGAAGGATGACAAAGCCTCTCATACCAACTTGAACAATGAACAGCGGCGCTGCGCTTTTCAACGCGGACCCGCATCCCAGGGAGTTTTTGACTTGGCTCGTATTGCTGGTGTCAACATTCCGACCGGAAAGCGCGTGGGCATTGCCCTTCGTTACATTCACGGTATCGGACCGAAAAAAGCGCAGGAAATTATCGATTCCGTCGGGATCGACCCTGCCCGCCGCGTCAATGAATTGTCGGATGCGGAAGTCATTCAAATTCGCGAAACCATCGACCGGGATTATCTGGTTGAAGGGGATTTGCGCCGCGAAACGGCGATGAACATCAAACGCCTTATGGACCTTGGCTGCTACCGCGGCCTGCGCCATCGCCGCGGTTTGCCGGTGCGTGGTCAGCGCACCAGCACCAATGCGCGCACGCGCAAAGGTCCGGCCAAGCCAATCGCTGGCAAAAAGAAGTAAGACGTCCGGCCAAAACCGGATTTTGGTTGAGCCGCTGGTGTTACGGCGGCGCTTGAGATCGAGGAAGACATAATGGCAAAAGAAGCCGCACGCGTTCGCCGTCGGGAACGTAAAAACATTACGTCAGGCATCGCACACGTAAATTCGACGTTCAATAACACCATGATCACCATCACCGACGCGCAGGGAAATGCTATTTCCTGGTCGTCAGCAGGCATGATGGGATTTAAGGGCTCGCGCAAGTCGACGCCCTATGCTGCGCAGGTTGCCGCTGAAGATGCGGGTAAGAAGGCGGCCGAGCACGGCATGAAGAATTTGGAAGTTGAGGTCTGTGGACCGGGGTCCGGTCGTGAGTCGGCACTTCGCGCCCTTCAGGCCGCTGGTTTTGTGATCACATCGATCCGTGATGTGACACCCATCCCGCATAATGGATGCCGCCCGCGGAAGCGCCGCCGCGTATAGCGCATTCACCTCACTGCGCCTTGGGGAGGGACGTGGTGACCGAGCCGGAAGGAAGGGTGAAATGCCGCTTTCTTTCACCGTCGTGCAGGGCCGACACGACACTCGAACTAAGGATCTAAAACGTGATTTCAAAAAACTGGCAAGAACTGATCAAGCCGACCAAACTGAACATCAACCCGGGATTTGAAGAGACGCGCATGGCGACAGTGGTGGCCGAGCCTCTTGAGCGGGGGTTCGGTTTGACGCTTGGCAACGCGCTGCGTCGCGTTTTGTTGTCGTCGCTGCAAGGCACAGCGGTGACAGCTGTACAGATCGACGGCGTTCTGCATGAGTTTTCGTCCATTGCGGGCGTGCGGGAAGATGTGACAGACATCGTCCTGAACATCAAGGAAATCGCAATCCGCATGGAAAGCGAAGGCCCGCAGCGCATGGTCATCCGCAAGGAAGGGCCTGGTGTTGTGACGGCGGGCGACATCAACGTAGTCGGGGACATCGAAGTCTTGAACCCAGACCACGTGATTTGTACGCTCGACGAAGGCGCTGAAATCCGTATGGAGTTCACCGTCAACACCGGTAAAGGCTATGTGCCAGCG
>JBCBTO010000208.1:0-3577 GCA_039818625.1 Pseudomonadota bacterium | reverse complement strand
GGATGAAAACCCGAGGCGTCTATCGTGCAATGCTGCAGGATGAAGGAGGCGCAGGACGCCATCTGAACAATCAGGCCGCAGCCCTAAGATCGCTTTTCAGCATGTGGAATGCCCAGTCCAGCCACGCGGTCAGCGCTTTCAGGTCATCGGCCTCGACTGTCGCGCCAGCCCAAATCCGCAGGCCCGCCGGGGCATCACGGTAGGCACCGATGTCATAGGCAACGCCTTCTACATCGAGAAGAGCGGTCAGTTTCTTCGCGAACGCCGCCTGTCCGTCAGCGTCGAGCTGCGCAACCTCAGCATCCTTGATGACAAGACAAACCGATGTGTTGGACCGCGTTGACGGATCGACCGCCAGGAAATCAACCCAGTCGGTGCGCGCGACCCATTCGTCGAGAACATCGAAATTGGCGTCAGCACGCTTCATCAGTCCGCTCAGACCGCCGATGGAAGCTGACCACGCAAGAGCGTCGAGATAGTCCTCCACGCACAACATGGAGGGCGTATTGATCGTCGCCCCTTCGAAAATACCGCCGATGAGCTTCCCACCCTTCGTCAGGCGGAAAATTTTCGGCAACGGCCATGCGGGTGTGTAACTCTCAAGGCGCTCCACCGCGCGAGGGGAGAGAATGAGGATGCCATGGGCCGCCTCACCACCGAGCACCTTCTGCCAGGAATAGGTGACAACATCGAGCTTGTCCCATGCGAGGTCCTGAGCGAAGGCCGCTGACGTCGCATCGCACAAGGTTAGACCCGCACGATCTGCGGGGATCCAGTCGCCATTCGGAACCCGAACACCCGACGTCGTGCCGTTCCAGGTGAAACAGACATCATCATCGAAATTGACCGCGCTCAAATCCGGCAAATGGCCGTATTCCGCCGTCGTGGTCGTTACGTTTTCTAGCTTCAGCTGCTTAACCGCATCGCTCACCCAGCCCGCTCCGAAGCTTTCCCAGGCGAGCATCGTCACACCACGCGCGCCGAGCATGGTCCACATGGCCATCTCATAAGCGCCCGTGTCGGATGCAGGTACGATGCCGATCAGATAATCATCAGGAACGCCGAGCACAGTGCGCGTCTCATCAATGGCTTGTTTGAGTTTGGATTTGCCGATTTTCGCGCGATGCGAGCGGCCGAGCGCCGCATCCTGAAGCGCGTCCAATGACCATCCCGGTCGTTTGGCACAAGGTCCTGAAGAAAAATTGGGGTTTGCCGGACGCATGTCCGGTCTTGCGATTTCTGTCATGCTACCCTCTCAGATAGTTGCCCTTCGTTGGGGAAGGGTGTCCCGCCAGCAGATTTATATTGCAGTGCAACACATGTCAATTACCGCATTACCAGCTGATTGTTAAAATTTCAGTTGTAGTACTCTAGCGAGAATTACTTATACGCGCATGACGACAGGGCTTTATTCAGCCTTGAAACGAAAAACGGGGCTCGAGGCCCCGTCCATCAAGTCAAACGATATGGCGCAATCAGTGGCCAAATGTGTAGCGGAAGCCGACGCGAACTTCGTGCGCATCAAGGTCTTCGAAATCGACGTCACCGAAATCGAAGCCTGTCGTGCGATCAACGAGGCTCGTCACTGTCCCGTCAGAGATGTTCAGATAACGATATCCGACATCGAGAGAGAGATTCTTGTTGACCGAATATCCGGTACCGGCCATCAACGCCCATGCAAAACGGAAGTTTTCTTCGCCCGAGAAAACATCAACCGGCGCTTGCGGCGCAGGGTTTCCTGATGTCGTATAATTTGCGAAGTCCAGGAACGCACCACCGACGCCGCCGCCGATGTAAGGTGTAAACCCACCAAATTCACCCGCTTCGAAATAGATATTCGCCATCAAAGTGTAAGCGGAGAGGTTCGTTTCCTCGCCCGTGAAGCCGACGCCACACAATCCGCAAGGCGCGCGACCATCGAACTCAGCCCCTTTGCGAACATCAAAGGTTAGATCGGTACGCAGAAACTTGTTGTAGCGGAAGCCAACGCCAACCCCGGCAAACAGAGCGTTATCAAGATCTTCGTCAAACTGTTCGCGGATTGCGCCAGTGACATCATCGGTAAGTTCAGGGTTTCCCCAAACCGTGTATCCAATGTCACCACGCAGGTAAAACCCGCTGTCGCTTTTCTTAATCGGATCAGCTTCAATGATTTCGATCGGATCGAGATCAGCAGCGAGCGTAGCAGATATCGACAGTGCAACGGCAGACAAAGCAATGAGGCCGGTTTTCACAAGACAGCGCATGAATCTATCCTTCAACAAATACATCACAACCCATCAGCGGGTTTTGTACACGTGACGCAATTGATAAACGCTAATGTTTAAACGAAGATTAACCATGCTCATTAGTGATGTTTGTTAATACTTGAGCATCGTCAAATTTTACATGAGAGGACGCCTCATCCTCGCCGCAAATATTAAGGGTCATTAACAAAGAAGCTTGGAGAACTAGAGATCAAGCCGTCAAACCAGATGAGCTTGGGATGAGCATACGAAAAAGGGGCGCGAAATCGCACCCCTTCAAAACTTAGACAAAGAAAACGTCGAAAATCTAAGCCGCGACCTGACCGACAGCTGTGATGATATCATCAACCACATTTTCGACCACACCGCTGTCGTCACCTTCAGCCATAACGCGGATCAACGGCTCGGTGCCGGATTTGCGGATGACGAGGCGTCCGGAATTGCCAAGACGCTCACGCCCCTCATCGATCGCCTGTTTGACGATATCGCTTTCCAAAGGTTCACCGCCGGAGAAGCGCGCATTTTTGAGGATTTGCGGAACTGGCTCAAAACGATGGCAAACATCGCTGACAGGACGATCTTCTTTCGCGACAACAGCCATAATCTGAAGGGCCGCCACGAGACCGTCGCCGGTCGTGGAATAATCTGAAAGAACAATGTGTCCGGACTGCTCGCCGCCCACATTGAAGCCGTATTCGCGCATGTGCTCGACCACATAGCGGTCTCCAACCTTCGTGCGCGCAAGTTGCAGGCGCTGGTCCGTCAGGAAGCGCTCAAGGCCGAGATTGGACATAACGGTCGCCACGATACCTTCATTAGAAAGGCGCTCATCAGCCTTCCACGATTCAGCGATCACGGCCATCAACTGGTCACCATCGACGGTGTTACTTTTCTCATCGATGATGATCACGCGATCCGCATCGCCATCAAGTGCAATGCCGATGTCAGCACGCACTTCATCGACCTTTCGGCGAAGGGCATCTGTATTGGTGGACCCGCATTCCTTGTTGATATTCATGCCATTTGGCTCAGCACCCATGGTCACGACTTCGGCGCCGAGTTCCCAAAGAGCCGCAGGCGCTGCGCGATAGGCCGCGCCATTTGAGCAATCGATGACGACCCGCATACCTTCAAAGCTGATATTGCGCGGCAATGTGCGCTTGGCATATTCGACATAGCGCTCGACCACACCCTCAACGCGTTTCGCGCGTCCAAGATCAGAGCTGCTCGCAAGCTGCCCTGTGAGGTCTTCGTCGATGAGGTCTTCAATCCGGCGCTCGATATCGTCGGAGAGTTTGTAGCCATCGGGGCCGAAGAGTTTGATGCCATTG
>JBCBTO010000207.1:0-3650 GCA_039818625.1 Pseudomonadota bacterium | reverse complement strand
CGAAAGATTGCCTATCTCTCTATGGACTTGAACCACGCCGGTGCGGAAATGGCCGTTATGGATAAGCTCTGGCCCCGGCTTTCTAAGGGTGCTGTTGTCGTTGTTGATGACTACGGCTGGACGGGTAATGAAGAGCAGTATAACGCCTGGAACGCTTTCGCGGCGACCAAGGACGTGTCCATTTTATCCATGCCGACGGGGCAGGGGATCATCATCAAACAGTAGTACGCGCGAAGATATCAATCTGCTTTTCTGTAGCGGCAAGCGGATCGGTCTCGCGATACCACTCCGCAGTCCATCGAACGGCATCTCTTTGCGATAATGAGCATCGCCAGCCCAGCGTGTCATGGGCAAGTGTGGGGTCGATCATGAGCAATTTCATCTCGACGGAATGTTCTGGTCGGTCAATCAACACCTCAGCGGTTTCACCATATGTCTTGTAAAAAAGGTCGACCAATTCACCGACCTCAAGCCTGTCACTGGCATCGGGTCCAAAATTCATTGCACGCGGGACAGTGCCATCTTCCGCGAGTTGCTCCACATAAAGCAGGTAGCCGTTCAAACAATCCAGAACATGCTGCCAGGGTCGGACGGCTTCAGGGTGCCGAAGGGTGAGAGGCGTGTTCCCTCGAAGTGCGCGCATGCAGTCGGGAATGATCCGGTCTTCCGACCAGTCGCCGCCACCAATCACATTCCCAGCCCGTCCAACAGCCAACCAGACACCTTGAGGTCGAAAATAACTCATGTCGTAGGAATGGGCGATATGTTCCGTCGCCGCTTTCGACCCGGAGTAAGGGTCGTGCCCGCCGAGCGGCGCATCTTCGGTAAAGGCAATTCCCGCATCAGAGTTTGCGTAGACTTTGTCAGAGGTGATGACGAGCACTTGTTTAAGGTTCTTCGCCGCGCGCAATCCGTCCAGCAGCTTCGCCGTACCCATCACATTGGACGAAATCGTGTCGAGTGGGTCAGCAACCGACCGCCGCACAAAAGCCTGTGCTGCCATGTGAATCACAATCTCGGGATCAGCGGTCTGAATTATCTCCGCGACGTCACCGTCTTTTCTTAGGTCCCCGATCACTGAGCTTTCAAAACAGTCGAGCGCGCGAAAAAGTGCATCATCCGTCTCCGGTGCGAGGCTGATGCCAAACACTTGCGCACCCATTTTGCTCAGCCAAAGCGAAAGCCACGCACCTTTGAAACCCGTGTGCCCGGTGACAAGCACGCGCTTGCCATTCCAAAATGCTGGATCAGGGCGGGGGATGATCGTCACGGCCAGACTTTCCACGGTGCTTCAGATTTCGCCCAATAATCTTCCAAAACGCGGCGGTCGCGAAGCGTATCCATTGCGTGCCAGAAGCCCGT
The DNA here is from genome assembly GCA_039818625.1 of Pseudomonadota bacterium. Taxonomy (GTDB): domain Bacteria; phylum Pseudomonadota; class Alphaproteobacteria; order Rhizobiales; family JACESI01; genus JBCBTO01. The sequence goes on along the minus strand of JBCBTO010000207.1, from coordinate 2,288 downwards.
ATGGCGGTAGGCGCGAAGCTCACCATCGCCTGCGAGGCCTTCGAGCGGTGCGGCCTCCCAATGCGTCGCGTCTCCCTCAATCCTGTCGATGACCTGAGGGCTCAATACGAAAAATCCACCATTGATATAGGCATTGTCACCCGGTGGTTTTTCGATGAATTTGTTCACTTGGTCACCTTCAAGATCGAGCGCACCGTAGCGCCCCGGCGGGATGACGGCAGCAAGTGTCGCCTGTTTGCCATGGGCTTTGTGAAAGGCAATCGAAGCGTCGATATCGATGTTTGATACCCCATCGCCATAAGTGAGGCAGAAATCTTGATCCGTCGGAAGATAATCCCGCACCCGTTTGAGCCGACCGCCGGTCATCGTATCCATACCGGTATCCACGAGCGTCACCTTCCAGGGTTCCGCATTGGAGTGATGGTGGGTGATGGAATTGTCGGAAAGGTCGACCGTGATGTCGCTCGAATGGAGAAAGTAATTGGAGAAATACTCCTTGATCACGTAGCCTTTGTATCCGAGGCAGATGATAAAATCCGTAAGACCGTGGTGGCCATACATTTTCATGATGTGCCAAAGGATCGGACGGCCACCGATTTCCACCATCGGCTTCGGCTTGAGGTCAGTCTCTTCGGAAAGACGGGTGCCGAGCCCGCCGGCGAGAATGACAACTTTCATGGGAATGTCCGAGTGCGCGTTCGTGATCGGGCTAGCTTTAGTCGATCTCGGCGGATAAGAAAACACCCACATTCCGGTGCGTACATGCGAGGTGCTGACCGGTTTTTGAGGCAATCGGGAAGCCGCAAATGGCGAAGGTTCAGGTAGCTCTGCCGGTCTACAATGGCGGCAAATTCTTGCGGGCAGGGCTTGAAAGCCTGGAGGCGCAAACCTTCGATGATTTTGAGGTCGTCATCTATAACAATGCATCGAAAGATGACACGGGTGAAATCGCCGAAGAATTTTGTGAGCGCAACGACAATTTCCGCGTGATCCACCGTCCCGCAACGGTGCCGCTTCTCGATAATTTCCTCGAAACATTCGAGAACGCGGATTGCGATTATCTCGTCTGGCGTGCCCATGACGACTACGCCGATCCAAACTTTCTGGAGGTCTGCGCCGCGGCGCTCGACGCAAACCCGCGCGCCGGGCTCGCTGCGCCAAAAGTCCTGACCCACAAGAGGAACCGGGATATCTTGCGGAAAATGCCGAGGATCATCAAAGGCCGCGCCATGGAGCCGGTTTCGTATCTGATAGGGTCTCATGCAAGTTGGATTTACGGCATGTTCCGCCCGCGTGATCTCGAACGTTATTACAAGGATGCGCTCGAAAACCTCAATCATCTCTGGGCAATCGACCACGCGACGATGCTGCCACTCATCCTTGATCGGCGCATAGCGCTTGCACCCGGCACCGTCTTCCATCAGCAAATTCTGGATGACCCGAAAAAGTGGAAAATGCAGCAGCCGGAACATGAGGAAAAGAAGGCAATCTTCCGCCAATACCTTGCTTATGGAAACCGTCTCATTGAGGAGCGGGATTTCAACGCGGTTCAGCGCGCGCTCGTTAAGGCCGCCTTCTTTCGCCATGTCAGCAAACGGACCTTCCGCGTGACACGGCTTGCGCGGGTGGAGGCGTTTCATCGCCTCGGGTTCCAAGGCGCGCAGGCATGAGTGGGTGGTGCGGATGAACGAGAAGATCGCAGCCAAACTGCCGAACCTCAACCCGAAGCGCATTCGTGTCTCGGCGCTGGAAGAAGGATGGCGAAAACTCACGCGACCGAAAACGGTTGAGATCGCTGGAAATCGCCTTCACGTCGACCCCACTGTTATGGATCAGCGGACGCGTTCGCAGGCCTATCGCGGAGTCTATGAGGTAACGAAGCTCGTCGCGGCGGACGCGATAACAAAGCCCGAGGATCGCGTGCTTGAACTCGGCGGTGGTCTTGGCCTTGTGACCGTCATGGCCGCAAGAAAATGCGAACAGGGCCGGGTTACAACCTATGAGGCTGTGCCACAAAATGCATCGCTGATCGAGCGCAATTTGGAACTGAATAGCGTGAGCGCCGATGTCCGGGCGCGCGCCATTGGGGCTGAGCCGGGCGAAATCGAATTTTACGTCACGGGCTATGCCGTCTCATCCAGTTCAAGCGCCGTCCGTGCTGACGCCGCGACCGACAAAATCATGGCACCACGCGATGCCATCGCCAGCGTCATGGAAGAAATCGATCCGACTGTGCTCTTCATTGATATTGAAGGCATGGAGGATGAGGTCGTGCCGCTTCTTGATCT
>JBCBTO010000206.1:0-3764 GCA_039818625.1 Pseudomonadota bacterium | reverse complement strand
CCAAACATCTTCTCACGGCTTTCCCGGAAGTATTTCTGGTCCGGTTCGGCCAACAGGTCGTGGATGTCTTTTACCACGAGCCCTGCGACACCTGGATGCAGCGTTGTATTTGCCCACGCCTTCACAAAGCGGGCCGCCGCGACATCGCTCTCACTTCCGAACAGAGCGGGCGCATCGGGATATTTCTCGTCCAGGTAGACGGCGATGTCGAAAGAATCGCCCACCTTGTCGTCACCATCGACGATGAACGGGACTGTTTTCGTCGCACCGCCTTCGATCTCGGGAATTTTTGTAAACGGTGTTGCGACGCTTTCAAATGCAAGCCCCTTGTGGGCGAGCGCCATCTTCGCGCGCCAGCACGCGGGTGAAAACCGCTTGTCTTCATCTGCAGCGCAAAGATCATAAAGGGTGATTGACATGTGAGGCTCCCGTCCTGTTTTGTGCGCCCACTCATCCAAAACACGAGGTTGATGATGAAGAGCCATTTCGAAATGCTTGCGCGGTACAACGCATGGGCGAATGAGCGGCTTTATGCCGCAGCCGCGCTGCTTCCCGATAGCGACTATCGCAGCGATGAGAAAGCTTTTTTTGGCTCCGTTCACGGCACGTTGAACCACATCTTGGTCGCCGACCGCATATGGATGAAGCGTTTTACGGATGAAGGCGATGCGCCGGCGACGCTCGATGCGATCTTATGCGACACCTTGAGTGAGCTGCGTAAGGCCCGGCGGGCGGAAGACGCACGCATATCGGGTTTTGTTGATGGTTTGAGCGAGGGGCAAATCGCGGGAAATATCAGCTATACGCCGATCACAACGCCTGCTCCTGTCACATCGCCGCTTTCCCCTCTTCTCACTCACTTTTTCAATCACCAGACCCATCACCGCGGGCAGGTGCACGCGTTGCTCACCCGCCTTACCGGCGATGCGCCGTCTCTCGACCTCGTCTACTACTTTTACGAGGTCAACAAGAAGGCCAAAAGCTAGACGATGCTGCACATCAATGACGTCACCTATCGCATTGGCGGGCGTACGCTTTTTGAAGAAGCGACGGTGGCGCTTACCGCTGGCACAAAAGCCGGGCTTGTGGGCCGCAATGGCACCGGCAAGTCGACGCTTTTCAAGCTGATCACGGATGAGATTTCTTCCGAAGCTGGCAGTGTCGCGGTGCAGAAAGGTGCGCGCATCGGCCAAGTTGCGCAGGAGGTGCCGGGCAATGAAGTCTCGCTGATTGACACCGTGCTCGCCGCGGACGCTGAGCGGATCGCGCTCATGCAGGAAGCGGAGGGCGCGTCCGACCCCGATCGGATCGCTGAAATTCAGCTTCGGCTTGCCGATATCGGGGCGCACACCGCCGAGGCCCGTGCGGGGGCGATCCTTTATGGTCTCGGGTTTGATGCCGAGGCGCAAAAACGACCCTGCTCCGCCTTTTCCGGCGGCTGGCGGATGCGGGTGGCGCTCGCGGCCGTTTTGTTCTCAGAGCCCGATCTTCTGCTCCTCGACGAGCCGACGAACTATCTCGACCTTGAAGGAACGCTTTGGCTTGAAAACTACATCAACCGGTATCCTTATACCGTGTTCTTGATCAGCCACGACCGTGATCTTCTAAACAAATGCGTCAACACAATCGTCCATCTGGATCAGGGAAAGCTCAGTGTTTACAAGGGCAATTACGACCTTTTCGACCGGCAGAGACGGGAGCGGCAGGCGCTTCAGTTGAAGTTGAAGGCGAAGCAGGAAGATCAGCGTCGCCATATGGAAGCCTTTGTCGAGCGCTTTCGAGCGAAGGCAACCAAGGCGAAGCAGGCGCAGAGCCGCCTGAAGGCCCTCCAGAAAATGCAGCCGATTGCGGCGATGGTCGACGATTATGTGAAGCCGTTTCAGTTTCCAAATCCGCGCAAGACGCTCTCTCCGCCGATCATTCATATTGAGGATGGTACGGTCGGCTACACGCCAGACAAACCGGTCCTGACCCGGATTGGCCTATCGCTCGGACCGGATGACCGCGTTGGGCTTCTCGGCGCGAATGGCAATGGGAAGTCCACGCTCGCGAAGCTTTTATCGGGCCGCCTGACCATCGAAGACGGGCGGATGAAACGCTCACACAAGATGGAGATTGCCTATTTCGCGCAGCATCAACTCGATGAGCTCAACCCTAACGAAAGCGCTTATGAGCACGTCCGTGCGATCATGGAAGAGGATGACCCCGAAGGCGTAACGGAAGCGAAAGCGCGGGCGCGAACCGCGCAAATCGGGCTCGACCAGACGAAGATGGACACGCCTGCGAAAAACCTCTCAGGGGGTGAAAAAGCGCGACTTTTGCTGGGGCTTGCGACGTTTCACGGCGCGCATCTTCTCATTTTGGACGAGCCGACCAACCACCTCGACATCGACAGCCGCGATGCGCTTGTGCAAGCGCTCAACGAGTATGAGGGGGCGGTCATCCTGATCAGCCACGACCGGCATCTTCTTGAGGCTTCCGCAGACCGGTTATGGCTTGTTGCGGATGGCACCGTGGCGCCCTACGAGGGGGATCTTGACGCCTATCGGCAGTATATTCTTGCCTCCAAAAAGCAGTCGGATAAGACGGCGAAGACATCGTCTGACACTGGACAGGACGCCATGGGGTCCGCGCAGGACAGACGGCGGGAAGCGGCTGAAAAGCGAGCCGCACGCGCGCCATTGCAGGCCCGGATTAAAACGCTTGAGAAGACCATGGCCATGCTTGAGAAAAAGCTCGCGCTCGCCGATGAAAAACTCGCCATCCCGAACCTGTTTCAACAGTTCCCGGACAAGGCGACGGAGCTTTCAAAAATCCGCGCGCGGCTTGAGCGGGAGATGGCGGAGGCCGAAGAGGCGTGGTTAGACGCCAGCGCGAAGCTTGAAGAGGCGGAAGCTTAGATCGCGTTTTAATCGCTCTTCTTCTTGTTTTTACGGGCGAAAAGACCCTTTTTCTTCTTTTTCTTTTTCGCTTTTTTCTCGCCCTCTTCACCCAATGGATGTTCTTTGCTATCCACTGAACTCTTGAAAGGTTCACCACAGTCTGTTGCGTAAGATACGACCAGCCCGCACGCGTTTGCTGTGCTGAAAAGCGGCGCCGTAAAGACTAAACTGAATTGTACAGCCAAGACAGCAATGAAAAATTTCATGTCATTATCCTCATTGTATCAAATTCTGAGTTTGCAAAGTAATCGAAGAATTGTTGCTTTAAATTACCCAATTGGGTCTTGCATTGCGTAACATTATTTCCGCCAAACAGCAAAGCTGTGGTCAATCACTTTATCATGGCGATCCACCTGAAAGCTTTTTTCGCTGAGTTTTGTCAGACCGTGCGCAGCGGGCAAGGTCAGGTTCCTCTCTTCAAGCGGCCATGGCGGACCGTCCGCGTCGGCACCGTCAGGTCGGCATCTGGTATAAACAAGCAATGTTCCGCCGGGCGCGACGAGCGCGCAGATGGCGGCTGCGGTCTCTTTCACCATGCCCTCTGGCAAGGCCTGAAGCGTGTAGCACTCATGGACGAGGTCAAACCCACCGACCCATTCCTGCGGTGGACTGAACAGATCGGCAACGCGGTAATCGACCGGACTTTCGGGAAAGCGCTTTGATGCCCAGGCGATGGCCTTTTCGACGATGTCGAACCCGGTTGTTTTATAGCCCGCCGTTGCCATTGCTTCAGCGTTATCGCCAAGGCCGCAGGCGATGTCGATCGCGCGTGCGCCCGCCCCCGGCGCAACGCGCGCGGGCGGCGCGCGCGCGAGGTCGACG
>JBCBTO010000205.1:0-3843 GCA_039818625.1 Pseudomonadota bacterium | reverse complement strand
CGCAGCACTCGGTGAAAGAGCTGCGTTCGATCGGCATTCAGCCCGATATCCTGCTCGTGCGCTGTGACCGGGAAATCCCCGATGGACAGCGCCGCAAGCTCGCGCAGTTTTGTAACGTTCGAGAATCCGCCGTGATCCCGGCACTCGATGCGCCCAGCATCTACGACGTGCCATTGACCTATCACCATGTCGGCCTCGACCGCGAAGTCCTGAGCGCGTTTGGTATCGACGGCGCACCGCAGCCGGATTTGACCCCGTGGGAAACCATATCAAAGGTCATCAACAACCCGGAAGGCGAGGTGACCATCGCCATTGTAGGCAAATATATCGATCTCCATGACGCCTATAAGTCGCTTATTGAAGCGCTGACCCACGGCGGGATCGCCAACAAGATCAAGGTCAACCTTGAGTGGATTTCTTCCGAGGTTTTTGAGAAGGAAGACCCGACACCCCATCTCGATCACGTCAACGGCATCCTCGTGCCAGGTGGCTTCGGTGAGCGTGGTGCGGAAGGCAAGATCGAAGCTGTGCGGTATGCGCGCGAGCACAATGTGCCTTATTTCGGCATTTGCTTCGGTATGCAGATGGCGGTTTTGGAAAGCGCGCGCAATCTTGCGGGCATTGTGAACGCCACATCTTCGGAGTTCGGGCCAGGCGGTAAGGCACTCGTTGGCCTCATGACCGAATGGACGCGCGGCAACACGCTCGAAAAGCGCGAAACCAACGGGGACATGGGGGGAACGCTGAGGCTTGGAGCCTATCCCGCCATGCTGCGGGACGGCAGCCGGATTGCGTCCATTTACGGCGATGGTGAGATTTCAGAACGTCACAGACACCGCTATGAGGTGAATGTCGCCTATAAAGAGACGCTGGAAGACACCGGGCTCGTTTTCGCTGGCATGTCGCCGGACGGTGTTCTGCCAGAAACCGTCGAGCGCATAGATCATCCGTGGTTTGTCGGTGTACAATATCATCCGGAGTTAAAAAGTCGGCCGCTTGAACCCCATCCGCTGTTCTCATCCTTTATCTCAGCTGCCCTTGATCAAAGCCGTCTCGTTTAGCGAAAACGGTAGCGAGATCCATCATGATGAAAGGTTTTGCGTATGACCGTCGCGCCCAATAGCAAGATCAGCATCGGCGGCGTTGTTTTTGAGAATTCTGCGCCTTTCTCTCTGATTTCCGGTCCTTGCCAGATGGAAAGCCGGGATCACGCCATAATGATGGCCGAACATCTCGTTGAAATATGCGGTAGGCTCCGCATTGACTTTGTTTTCAAGGCTTCATTCGACAAAGCAAACCGTACCAGTCTTTCCGGAAAACGTGGGATTGGGCTTTCCGGCGCCGTGCCGGTTTTTACCGAAATTAAGGAGACATTCGGAGTTCCTGTGCTCACCGATGTTCACGCGCCAGACCAGTGTGATGCGCTCGACGGTGTCGTTGACATCCTGCAAATCCCCGCATTCTTGTGTCGGCAGACGGACTTGTTGATTGCAGCTGCCAAGACGTCTTGCATCGTCAATATCAAGAAGGGCCAGTTCCTCGCACCATGGGATATGGAAAATGCGGTGCAGAAGGTGACCCAAAGCGGCAATCAAAACGTGATTCTGACCGAACGCGGGACGAGTTTTGGTTACAACACTCTTGTGTCAGATATGCGCGGTTTGGTGACGATGGCTGGAACCGGTGCGCCAGTCGTGTTTGACGCGACCCATTCGGTGCAGCAACCGGGTGGGCTCGGTGGAGCGTCCGGCGGCCAAAGGGAGTTCGTGCCGGTTCTCGCACGGGCAGCACTTGCTGTCGGTGTTGCGGGCCTTTTCATGGAAAGCCACGATGATCCTGAAAACGCGCCATCCGATGGCCCAGTCATGGTGCCCCTTGCTGAAATGCCTGCGCTTCTTGAAAGTCTTGTCGCAATCGACAAGGCGGCTAAGAGCAACACTTTCTCGTTCACCTGAGCGTCGTCAGGACAGGCTTTCGCCTAATGATGTCGAGCTCTAGCCTTTGATGTCTTGCTTTTGCGCGTCTCGCGAGCCTGCGTAAGCGCTCGTCGCTTCTCAAGTTGTTTTCGTTCCGGGATGGACAGACGCTCATCAGGGTTCACGCCAAGCGGCGTGCCTTGGGCTGATGCCGCAATTGGTAGCAAGAGACCTGATAATGCGACGCTTATAATAACGAGTATGGGTATGCGCTTCATGAACTCTCTCCGCGGTGAAGGGTAGACGAATGGAGTGACCCCATTTATGTGGGTCACCCCGTTCCGGAATTCCAACAGCTTTTACCGCGAAGGCGATGTTACTTCGACCGCTTTTTCTTCTGCTTTTGATACCAACGATCCTGTTCCAGAGCTCTGAGGCGCTGGGTGCTGAAAGGGTAAAGCGTTTTGATCTTGCCCTGGTCGCGAAGCCGTTGCAGCTGCTCGCGCTCAGCAATGGTCACATACTGATCAGGGTCCTGACCAAGCGGGCTGACGCCGAACGCGGCCTGTCCGACTGACGCGAAAGACGTGAGTGCCAAAGTCAGCGCCGACGCGGCAAGTATGGTTCTGTTCATCTGTCTCATCGTATATGCCCTATTTGGATTTACGATTGTTTTTCTGCTTCTTCTTTCCAAAGCCCGAAAAAGTGGAACCCGTTTCGCGGTTGTTTTTCTTCTGACGCAGCTTATCACGTTGGTTGATTTCTGCGAGCGTCAATCCGAAATCCTCGCCTGCGCCGAGTGCGCTGCCGCCTCTGGAAAACGCCGGTGTTGCCATAAGGCTCGTGACTAAAGCGCCGGCGACAAGTGTTGCAACTGTTTTTTTCATATCTTTTGACCCTCACATATCGTTTTCATCCACGCATTGCGTGTCGGTTCCCGTTTTGCGAAGACAATCAAACTGTTCGCTTCGCGTCTGGCTATGAAATGGGCCTGTCGATCGAATGCTACAAGTCACCATCGCGTTAGAAGCAGGTGTTCACTTTGTGAGTGAGTGGATGCGCAAAGGGTAACTCACAACGACAGGGGAGATTGAGGTACTTTGTTTTCAGTGCGGCGCGGGTTTTCAAAGGTTTCGTCGTATGGTAGGCGGCAACGCGGCCAGATGTCGCGTATCCTCAAGTCTCACCAACAATAGGCACCACGATGACAGCAATAATTGATATCATTGGCCGTCAGATTTTCGACAGCCGTGGCAATCCAACCGTCGAGGTTGATGTGACCCTTGAAGACGGATCCGTCGGTCGCGCGGCCGTTCCGTCAGGTGCCTCCACCGGAGCCCATGAGGCTGTTGAACTGCGCGATGGGGGGGAACGGTATCACGGCAAAGGTGTCACTAAAGCCGTTGACGCTGTCAACACTGAGATTTTCGAGGCGCTAAGCGGGCTTGAAGCTGAAGATCAGCTGAAAATCGATCAGATGATGAGTGAACTCGACGGCACGCCGAACAAAGCGCGCCTCGGAGCGAATGCGATTTTGGGGGTTTCTCTTGCCACGGCAAAGGCTGCGGCGGATGCCGCTGCTCTGCCGCTTTATCGTTATATCGGCGGAACGCAAGCGCATGTCCTGCCGGTGCCGATGATGAATATCATCAATGGTGGCGAGCACGCCGACAATCCAATTGACGTTCAGGAGTTCATGATCATGCCGGTCGGTGCGGAGTCTATCGCCGACGCTGTGCGCATGGGCAGCGAGGTGTTCCACATATTGAAGAAAGGCCTCTCAGCTGCGGGGCATAACACCAATGTGGGCGATGAGGGCGGTTTTGCGCCCAATATCGGCTCCACCGTTGAGGCGCTCGACTTCATCATGACCTCGATTGAATCCGCCGGGTATAAGCCCGCCGAAGACATATGCCTCGCTCTGGAT
>JBCBTO010000204.1:0-3852 GCA_039818625.1 Pseudomonadota bacterium | reverse complement strand
AGTAAATTTAGCCACTCACCAAGGACCTGCCACCAAAGGAATTGAGCGATGATCGGTCTCCTCGTTTTTTTCATCATCGTCTTCGCAATCGCGTTGGGCTTCACTTGGCTCGCCGATCAGGAAGGCAGTCTCTTTGTCCTTAAAATAGGCGAGTATCAGGTCGCCCAGGACAATCTCGCAGTCATTGCCGCGTTCGCCTTCGCGCTGCTGCTCGTCATCATCCTCGCCTGGATCATCATCACCATGATCTGGAGGACACCGGGCAGCATTGGCGGCTTTTTCAAAACCCGCCGCCGCGAAAAAGGCTGGAAGGCGCTGTCTGAAGGCATGATTGCAGTCGGCGCAGGCGACACTGCCATGGCGCGCAAGTCTGCGAAAAACTCCGCGAAGTTCTTGCCCGAAGAGCCGGTGACCAAACTCCTCACCGCCCAGGCAGCGCAGATGGAGGGTAAAACAACCGAAGCGCGCGCCGCGTTCGAGGCGATGCTCGATGGCGCAGAAACAAAAGTCGTCGGCCTGCGCGGTCTTTACCTTGAAGCGGAAAAGGCTGGCGAAATGGAAGCCGCGCGGCATTTCGTTGAAACAGCTGCGGCCGATACGCCTGGCCTTGAATGGTCCGGCAATGCACTCTTGAACATGCAGGCGGCGGAAGCGGATTGGGAGGGCGCGCTCGTCACGCTGCACCAAAACGCGGACGCCAAACTCTACACAAAAGCCGAGGCAAAGCGCCTGCGGGCGGTGCTTTTGACGGCACTGGCGGGCCAACTCGAAGACGGCGATCCACAAAAGGCTAAGGAAAAAGCGCTCGAAGCCCACCGCCTCGCCCCCGAACTCGTTCCGGCAGCAACCATCGCATCGCGAGTTCTGGCGCGCCTTGGCGATGTACGCAAAGCGTCAAAAATCGTCGAGGCGACGTGGAAAAAAGCCCCACATCCCGAGCTCATGGAAGCCTACACCCATGTACGCCCGGGTGATGCTGGCATAGATCGGCTGAAACGCGCAGAAGCGCTCAATGCCCTAAGGGCCAATCACCCGGAAGGCATCATGGGCGTTGCCCGCGCGCAAATGGATGTCCAGAACTTCGAGGCGGCCCGCAAGACGATGGCAGGCCTCAGCAAATCATCACCGACGGAACGCGTTTGCCTTCTCATGTCCGAGCTTGAAGAAGCGCAGTACGGTGACCGGGGACGGGTGAGAGAATGGCTTTCGCGGGCAGTCCGCGCGCCGCGTGATCCAGTCTGGACGGCGGACGGTTATATCGCGGACGAATGGGCACCGGTCTCGCCGATAACGGGAGAGATCGACGCCTTCGAATGGCGCATCCCCGTGGAAGACACACGCATCGAACACGACCTAGCGCTTGAGGACATTCCAACGGGACCGCGTGAACTGCCCGAACTGCCGGTCACCAGCACCACCGCTGCGACCGCAAGCGCAGCACTCGTCCCGGCGGACCCGGAAAACATCACCTATGTCAAACCGGATCCTGCGGAGATCGAGGACGTGATTGTGGAGCCCGTCACACAAGAGACCACGATGCCGTCTTCAGCGACGAGCGCTGAAAACGTTATCCAGATGGGCGAACCCGCAGAGCGGCGGGAGACCACTTCGCGGTCCGCAACGCCGGTTGGCAGCGGACCAAACGCTCAACCCCAGCCTTCGCCGACGCCGATCCGCCCGACCAGCGCTGACACAACGCAGGAAGCGGATGTTGTCGATCTGCCCGTTTCAAATGACACAAAACCGGACGGCACGGGCGACAGCGAGACCGGTGTCGAACCGCAATCAGCGGCCCAAAAGGCGACACCGAACAGCGACACGGACGACCTGCAACCGTCCTCGGCTGACGACAAAGATGCTGAAATGATGCCACAGGGCAAGAAATCCAAGGATGCAGTGGCGGACCCGATCGACAATCCGCAGATCGATGATCCCGGCCTCAAAGATAGCAATGACGAGGCACCCAAGAAGTTTCGCTTGTTCTGACGCTTGGACCTCAGACCCAGTCTTACAGACACAAGCGACAAAGCAAAACCCCGGCTTGAAAGATCAAAGCCGGGGTCTTTTAAATCGGAAACACGCGAAGCGTCGCTACGCTTTAACGATCACGCGGGCACCGATCTTCACGCGGTCGTAAAGGTCGATGATATCCTGGTTCCACATCCGCACACAGCCGCTTGAGTTCGCGCCGCCGATACTTTTCGGAGAATCCGTGCCGTGCAGACGGTAAAGCGTATCCCGCCCACCTTGATAAAGGTAAAGCGCCCGGGCACCGAGCGGGTTTTTCAACCCTGGCGGCATGCCGCGCGCCCATTTGGCAAGCTCCGGACGACGCCGGATCATAGCAGCCGGCGGTGTCCAGGTCGGCCAGGCCCGCTTATGGCCGATGCGCGCACGCCCCGACCATTGAAAGCCCGCACGTCCGACACCAACGCCATAGCGGATCGCCTTGCCATTGGGCTCAACGAGGTACAGGAACCGGTTGTGCGGCTCGACGACAACAGTGCCAGGCCGTTCTTTGGTTTTGTAATCCACCCGACGGCGCAAGTAGCGCTGGTCGAAGCTCTCGATGTCAATCGCAGGAAGCGGAAACTTCTCATCCTTCTTCGCCGCATAGGCAAGCGCATGATAGCGCCGCGTACCAAATGCGGGTGGTCCAAACGCAGTGGTCGTCGTCTGACAACCGGCCAACAGAGCAACCGACGCAATCCCGCCAGCTGTGAAAGCCCGACGCGTCAATCCTTCTATCTCAAGTGCCTCTTCAACAATCATTCTCACGCCCATCTCATAAAAGACAAAACTCAAATATCACACTTTTGCGCCGCACTTCAGTTTCGCGCATCATGGTCCCGTCGTCCACCTGATCTTCACGACTCGCGTCGATTTCAAGCAGCCTACGTTCCAAAATACAAAAAACCCGATGGCCGTTTTTTACTTCAAAGTTCCAGCCGTCAAAAACGCCTGACACCAACACAAGTAAAGCCCGAACCAATCCGGCGCTTGCCCCGAATTCACACCCTGAGTCACGGTTACGATGTTTGCCCAACCCCGACAATCGCGAGATTCCAAGATTATGGTTAATGTTCAGTTGATGTTGCGAATTTGCAGCGCACCCTGGGAGCACCAAGCCGTGGCCGATCGAAAAACGTCTCTTGCGAGCCTTTGAAGAAACGACTAAACCGACGAGGACAAATCGGCAGCCGCTGTAGCTCAGATGGTAGAGCACGTCATTCGTAATGATGGGGTCGTAGGTTCGAGTCCTATCAGCGGCACCATTTTAAATCGGCTGATCGCAGACAATCCAATCAATCAGGTGAACCGCACGAGAAGAAAGCCTTGGTAAGGCCTTTCGTATCGTCAAAGCCATCACGACCTCAGTTTCGACAAGGCAACATTTCAGACAAAACGCATCCGTTAACCGGAGCGCTGACCCAGAGCAGCGCCGCGGCATCATCGTCTCCGAAATAAAAATTTCGAAGCCGTCAGGCGTTCGTAAGGTCGGGGTTTTATTCCGGTTATTCAGGAGAGTATTGCGGTTTGGGCACGCTTTGGGTGTGTCTGACTGCGGTATGGCGGCGGTATGGCGTTGTGATTTTCGGCCCGTCGAATGCGGTGGCCGAGGACGGGTGTCAGAGAGCGAAAAGGGGAGTGACCATGGCTGTAGATGATTCAGGTGTGACGAACGCAACGCGATCGACCGGTCTGGAATCAATCGGTCCGCTGGCGACGACGCCCGAAACACTGGCCCCTTCGGACGCGCCTGGCACCGCAACGGCGTCTCCTGCGCCTGCGTCGAGTTTTGGCAATGCCTCATTTGAAAACCCGGATCTGAGCGGCGGCGGCGGCGGTTCG
>JBCBTO010000203.1:0-3958 GCA_039818625.1 Pseudomonadota bacterium | reverse complement strand
GGGTGCGCACGGCGCAACTTTGGAAGATGAGAGCACCTTTTTTCTGAGCGGCCCGGGCCATTGCTGGCACGGCAAGCTCCGGTTCTGCCCGACCGTCGTCCGGTGTGTAAAGGCCTCCAAGCCATGAGGTGGTGGCACCGGGTGTCATCGCCTGTGCGTCACCGGCGCTGATCATCCGCGATCTCAAGCCTGCCGCTGCGACATACTGATCGTGCCAGGCTTGGCGCTTTTGCAGCGCCACTTCATCCGCGCACAAATAGGCAATCCCGCATTCGCGGAAGCCAACATCCTCGCCCGTTCGTTGGTGCATTTCTCGCCATAGCTGAAGAGAGATCTGGATCAGCGGGAGTTCGCGCGGGTCGCGGCCCATTTGGCGGCACCAGCCCCAATTGCGGCTTGATTGCTCGCACGCAACCGCGCCTTTCTCAAAAATTGCGACTCGATGGCCGCGCTCGGTCAGTTCAAGCGCGGTCGCAACACCAGCAATGCCAGCGCCGATGATTGCCACATCAACGCGCGTCGGCATCGCCTCATTGCTGATTACGGATGTGGGGTACGGCATAGTCGGTTCCAACGATTAAACGGGTGTGGTTACTGACACTCTCATATGGCGGAGTGTGAGCGAACGCTGTCACAGTTTCAATGTGCTAAGGCAGCAACGATCACTTCGTCTCGATTGGAGTGATCGTCATTTACATTTACTGAAAACTGGGTCACGACACGCAAACCCGATCTTTCAACGAGACCGCGTGATGTTCGATATTCGAGACATGCAACTGCTTGATGCGCTTGCGCGCCATCGCCATTTTGCGCGTGCAGCCGACGAATGCGGCATTTCGCAGCCTGCGTTTTCCTCCCGCATCCGCAATCTCGAATCCGATCTCAAAATCTCGATTGTGAAACGTGGCAATCGGTTCATGGGTTTCACACCTGAGGGCGAGATCGCACTCAAATGGGCCCGCAAGATCCTGCTCGATGCCGACGGCATGCGTCAGGAAATCACGAACGCCACCACAACGCTCGAAGGGCGCCTTAACGTCGGCGTCATTCCAACCGCACTTGCCTTTGTGGCGCGGGTGCCGACCGTGATCCGGGCGCGCCACCCGAACCTGCGTGTGGAGATCACATCGACATCATCGAGTGATATCAAGCGCGGGCTTGATGATTTCACGTTCAGCGCAGGCGTCTCCTACATCGATGATGCGATGCCCACCAATCTCTCCGGCGACCTTCTCTACAATGAGGAATATCTGTTGCTTGCACCACGTGATCTGGTGGGCGACCGCGTGGATGCGATCACATGGGCGGATGCCGCCCGCCTCCCCCTTTGCCTGTTGTCGCGAACGATGCAGAACCGGCGGATCATAGAAGAGATTTTCCAAACTGTCGGAGCTGATGTTGTGCCCGTTATGGAGACCAACGCTCTTACCGTGTCTTTGACGCAGGTGGAAGCAGGGGTCGCAGCTACGATCGTGCCGCGTGTTTTGATGCGATCGCTTCCCATGGGTGAGACGGTCGTTGCCCTCAATCTGACCGCCCCCCATGTGCAACGTCCAGTCGGGCTGCTTCTGACCGACCGTGAACCAGTTCCGCCCGCGCATCGCGTTTTGTCGTCCGCATTAAAAGAGCTGCTCGACTAGGTCTGAACCCTGGTTAAGTCGCTCTGCGGCGATAAAAAAATCCTATCGCACCTTCTGATCTTAGAATTTGCGCCTGGATTCCTCCGTGCATAACACTTCGAGAAGTCTTCGGAGGATTTTGCGCATGTTGGACAAGGTTGACCGCGCCGGTGTTTGGAAAAACGGCAATGGCAAAGGCCGCACGACCCCAAAAGGTCGGCAATTGGACGACGCCGCTCATGCTGAGGTCACCGCGCTTTTGGGGGATCGCCCACGTCGGCGGGACCTTTTGATTGAATACCTCCATCTTATACAAGATGCCTATAAGTGTCTGTCTGCCGCGCATCTGCGCGCATTGGCGGAAGAACTGCGTCTTGCGCAGGCCGAGGTATACGAAGTTGCGTCCTTCTACGCTCACTTTGACGTGGTCAAAGAAGGAGAACAGGCGCCGCCTGACCTGACGATCCGGGTTTGCGATTCGCTGTCCTGCGAACTCGCGGGCTCGGCTGAACTTATGACAGAGCTTGCCGCACGGTATAACGGTGGCGGCAAGGTTCGGATGGTACGGGCGCCCTGCATGGGCCGCTGCGACACTGCTCCGACATTGGAACTCGGCCACAACCACATCGACCATGCGACGGCTGAGAAAGTCACTGCGGCGATCGAGGTGGGCGACACGCATCATAAAATGCCGGATTATCAGACGCTCTCCGCGTATCGCCGCGATGGCGGCTATGAAGCTCTCGAAAAACTCCGTGGTGGCGACAGAAGTCCTGACGACGTTCAGGAAACCGTTTTGTCGTCCGGCTTGCGTGGACTTGGCGGTGCCGGTTTTCCATCCGGTAAGAAGTGGTCTTTCGTGCGGGCTGAGCCGGGACCGCGTTATCTTGCCGTCAATGGTGACGAGGGCGAACCGGGTACGTTCAAGGATCGCTACTATCTTGAGCGCACACCACACCTCTTTCTCGAAGGTATGCTGATCGCCGCGTGGGCTGTTGATGCCGAGACCTGCTTCATTTACATGCGCGATGAATATCCCGCTGTCCTCGAGATCCTGCGCACCGAGATCGCAAGCCTCGAAGAGGCTGGCATCGTCTCGAAGGGTTACATCGATCTTCGGCGTGGTGCGGGCGCTTATATCTGTGGTGAAGAAAGCGCCATGATCGAATCCATCGAGGGCAAGCGCGGCCTGCCGCGGCATCGCCCGCCCTTTGTGGCGCAGGTTGGCGTTTTTAATCGCCCTACCCTTGTTCACAACGTTGAGACGCTCCATTGGGTCGCCCGGATTTGCCGCGAAGGACCGGATATTCTCTCAAGCGTTGAAAAGAATGGCCGCAAGGGCTTGCGGTCCTACTCAGTCTCCGGTCGGGTGAAAGAACCTGGAGTGAAGCTCCTGCCAGCTGGTTCGACCATCCGTGACATTCTCGATGCGTCCGGCGGCATGCTCGACGGTCACGAATTCAAGGCGTATCAGCCGGGCGGTCCATCCTCCGGCATCCTGCCCGCCAGTATGGATGATGTGCCGCTCGATTTTGACACGCTGCAACCCCTTGGCACTTTCATCGGCTCCGCTGCGGTCGTCGTCTTGTCAGATCAAGACAAGGTTCGGGATGCGGCACTGAACATGTTGAAGTTCTTCGAAGATGAGAGTTGCGGCCAATGCACGCCCTGCCGGTCGGGGTGCGAAAAGGCCGTAAAGCTCATGCAGGCCGAGACCTGGGATCAGGCGTTGCTCGAAGACTTGTGTGACGTCATGGCCGATGCATCCATTTGTGGACTCGGTCAAGCAGCGCCCAATCCAATCCGGCTCACCATGAAACACTTCGCGGATGAGATCTGATGCTTCGTCGCAAGGCCCTTTTTGCATTGTTTGTGATGCCAGCACTCATCCTCGCACCGACTGCGAGCGAGGCGCGGACGGTTGAAGAATGCGGTCAAAACGCGACGTTTGACTGGAAGGAAAGCACGGCGCCTGAGTATCCGGCGACAACACTTTTTGAGGAGCACGTCGCGCTGAAGCACTGCGATATTGACCGACCGAATCCGAAGAACTTCCTGCGTGCTGTTCTGGGCGAAACAGGCTGTCCGCGTGGGAGTTACGTCTTCGATTTTTATACACGCCAGGCACCGCAACAGTTTTTCCAGCTGGAACGCACTGCTCGTGAGGAACTCGATCGGCGGTTTGAGGACGGTTATGGCCCCAACCTTCAGCCGGATGGCACCCTTACCAAGGCCAGCTTTTGCGAGGATGCGAAACGCCGACACGAGGAGTTGGCGCAATGCACATCGAATTTCAAAGCGTGTCGCGCATTGTTTGTAAAAGGAGAGCTTGATGATTG
>JBCBTO010000202.1:0-3959 GCA_039818625.1 Pseudomonadota bacterium | reverse complement strand
GTCATCCAACTGCGAACCCGTGCTATTCATATGACAAATATACGTACTAATCAGCATGACAAGTTTGTGCCTATTATGCCAGTACGTAGAAGTAGTTGCTGATGAAATAACTACTTAAAATTGTTGAAATAACAAAACACGCCGTCGATCACAAAAGAGCCGGCGTATGACCCTAACATCACCTTTTTTCCGCCGTATTTACGCCGCGTCTTCGCCCAGAAGCTGCACAAATATATAGGTGTTACTTAAAGCGGCTCGGTGCGGAAAATCAGTCGGTTCTTTTCAGCCCCCCAGCCCCCCGACTTTTTCGGGCCGAGCCCCACTGCTTTGGGTGACACCGTTCAATCCCCATTGAACAATTTTTTGACAAGGCCGGGTTCCCATACCCGGCCTTTTTTTCATTTATCGGCCAGCTCCCTTTGAAATTTTCGCCGTCTCGGATTATCTCTTCGAGCGCCAAAAACATGACGACATGGGATTTGAAGACCGATGACATCTGACACCTCGAACGAACATTCCTTTGAGGCTGAAGTCGCCCAGCTTTTAAAGCTGATGGTGCATTCCGTATATTCGAATAAAGAGATTTTCCTGCGCGAGTTGATCTCCAACGCGGCAGATGCCTGCGAAAAGCTGAGATATCTCAGCATTGAAAAACCGGAGCTCATCGCACCCGAACCGGATTTCAAAATCCTGCTGATATCCGATGAAAAGGAAAACACCCTGTCGGTCGTCGACAACGGCATTGGCATGGATGAAGACGACCTGATCGCAAATCTTGGCACGATCGCGCGCTCGGGCACGAAAGCGTTCATGGATGGCTTGACAGAGAAGGCGGACGGCTCAGCCCTTATCGGACAGTTCGGCGTCGGCTTTTACTCCGCTTTCATGGTGGCAGAGCGCGTGGAAGTGTTCTCGAAAAAAGCCGGCGGCGATCAGACTTACCGCTGGGCCTCGACTGGTGAGGGCACGTTCACGATCGAAAAGATCGCGGACGAAGACGCACCAGACGCGTTGTCATCGCGGGGAACTCTCGTCAAGCTCATCCTGAGCGACGACGATCAGGACTACGCCAAACCGGCCCGCATCGAAAACATCATCCGATCTTATTCATCCCACATCCCGGTCCCGATTGTGCTCTCGGGAAGCGAGACGGTGACGCCCGATGATGGCGAGGAACGCGAAGAGGCATTCACCCGAAGCCTCAGCGATGGCAGCGCGCTATGGACCAAACCGAAAAGCGAGATTTCTGACGAGGATTATCAAGAGTTCTATCGCTCGGTGTCCCATAACTTCGATGAGCCCGCGCGCATCATTCACTACCGGGCGGAAGGGCGGCAGGAATACACGGTGCTCACCTTCGTGCCGCGCGAAAAACCATTCGATCTGTTCAATGCGGAGCGCAAAGGCCGCATCAAGCTTTATGTCCGCCGTGTCTTCATCTCAGACGACGTAGACATTCTCCCGGCCTGGCTGCGCTTCGTGCGCGGTGTCGTCGATTCCGAAGACCTGCCGCTCAACATTTCGCGGGAACTCCTGCAGGACAATCCCTTGCTTGAGACCATAAAAACGGCGGTCACGAAACGCGTGTTGTCCGAACTTGCGAAAATGGCCGATAAGGAGACGGACACCTATGAGGCGGTGTGGGACGCTTTCGGCCCGGTCATCAAGGAGGGCCTTTATGAAGACATGGCCCGCCGGGATGAGATTTACGGGCTGTCCCTCTTCAAGACCAGCAAATCGGATGGCAAATGGCGCTCGCTCAAGACCTATCTCGATGGTCTGAAGGAAAACCAGACAGCCATTTACTACGCACTCGGCGACAGTGAAGAGAAAATCAAATCGAGCCCCCATCTTGAAGGCTATAAGGCCCGCGACATCGAAGTGCTTTATCTTTCTGATCCGGTCGATGCCTTTTGGGTGCGAACGGCGCTCGGCTTCGAGGGCAAACCTTTCAAATCGATCACCCAGGGTGCGGATGACCTTGAAACCATCAAAACTGCCGAGGACAACGCCGATGCGTCCGATGACACATCTGAAGACAAGGCGGATCTGGCGGCACTCTACGCATTCTTGAAAGAAACACTGGGAGATGACGTCTCCGATGTGCGAGCGTCTGCGCGCCTTGCGGAAAGCCCGGTGTGTCTGATCGCGTCGGAAGGCGCTTTGGACACACAACTCCAGAAGATCTTGAAGGACCAGCCCGAAGCGGCGGGCAATATGGGGCTTAACCCTGCTCCAATTCTTGAGGTGAACCCAAACCACGCCATGATCAAGAAACTGGCCAACCATCTCAAAACCGATGGCGACAAGACAACTGCGGATGACATGGCCGTTTTATTACACGGCCAAGCGCTGATCCTGGACGGGGAACAACCGAAGGATCCCGCCAAGTTTTCCGCGACCTTGGGCGCATTCATGGAGCGAATGCTTGGCTGAGCGTTGAAACACTAATTTGGAAAGATTTAGCTCGACGGGCTTGAGAGCATGGCAGCGCCCAGAATGCGCGAAGGGCGGCCCGATTGTTTTGTCTGCAAAACGAGGGCGAACCCGTCAGCCTTTCTGCCCATGGCGTCCTCTTTGGGAAGCTTAAATGTCATGGCATCGCCATTCCATTTGGCGAGCGGACGCATTTCCCGAACAATATTCGTGTAAGTGATCGTCCGATTGCGATTTTCCCCGCGGCCGATGGAGACGGTTCCCTTCTTCTGATAAAGGATGGCCCAGAGTGTGGCCGACTTGGACGTGCGGTGACGCTCAACCTCAATGGCGAGATCATCACCATCGAGAGAAACGGAGATATCAACCGGAAGCTTATCGCGCTTCAAAAGTCTGTTGACCTGGCGCGCGTTGCTTCCAACCGCATGATCATCGCCATTCACAACCATCTGCGGTGTGTAAACGGAGCGATCACCACGCAGCGCGGCGTAACCATATTGCCGTTCATTGAACGCTTCTTTGGCAAACGTATCTTTCCAGCCGAGATAATCCCAATAGGTGACCGGCAACGTCAGCACCACCAAATCTGGGTCCTTTGCCAACTCGGCGGCAAGCTCATCAGCAGGTGGACAGGACGAGCACCCTTGGCTCGTATAAAGCTCAATGACGCCTTTCGCACCGGCCTGGGCAGCTTCAACGCCGCCGAACAGCGTCACGAGCGCGAACACTGCAGACCGAAGGTATCGGCCGCATTGGCTAAAGCGCTTTTCCGCAGTGTGAGATGACGACGTCAACTGCATAGGTGTTCTCTTATTTCAGAATGATTTTGATTTAATCAAGCTGCAGATTACAAGCGAGTCACGAGTGCTTGAAGTCGCCTTGACGTCGGGAAAAAATCTAAAAACCCGTACCAGGTGTTGTAATAAAGTCGATCTCCTCTGGCGTCGACGGACGATCGAGCGCGTCATTCCTTTGCGGAAACCGGCCGAATCGACGGATCACGTCACGGTGCTGAAGGGCGTAGTCGATGTTATCCGGCCGCCCCAGCACCTCGAACAGACGAACGCAATCATCCTGATCGTTGAGGTTTTCCGCATGCATGTAAGGCATGTACAAAAACACGCGTTCATCGTCCGTGAAACCCATATCATCCCCCGACCAAACGAGCGACTTCGCGAGATCGAGGGCTCTCGCATCGCTCGCAAACGCGGCATCTTCGCCGCGGAACATGTTCCGTGAGAACTGATCGAGCACGATGATCGCGGCGAACTTGCCGCGTGCCGTTGCGGTGAAATCCGGAACAGAGCCGTCCATCAGCGCCCGGTGCAGATCGAAAAACCGGGCCTTGATCGTCGCATCAAGCGCCTCGTCTTTCACAAAATGCTGCTTTGGTTCCAGTTCCTCGAACCAGAACGCGAGCACGTCGTCAGCTGTCGGCAGATCACTCATGTCGCCTGTCTACCGCCAATTCGAACCGCCGCCAAGAGGAGGACGAAAAGCATGGCACCGTTGAGAACATGCCA
>JBCBTO010000201.1:0-3965 GCA_039818625.1 Pseudomonadota bacterium | reverse complement strand
TGCCCTTGGGCCGGAGAAAGACAGAATCTTCTATGACTGACTTCAAATTTATCTTGTGAGCGAAGAGTAAGCGGATATCGTGTCGGTGACAGGTCTTCTCGATGATGAAACGGAAACGCCCGACGATTACACCCAGACGCTCACGGGCTTTCTGAACCGCGACCTTCCACTTGTTTGCGCAAATCCGGACATTGTGGTGGAGCGTGGTGACCGGCTCGTTTACTGCGGTGGTGCACTGGCTGAAAAGTACCGGGAGATGGGCGGCACGACCATTTATCTCGGAAAACCGCATGCGCCCATTTACGAAGCGGCGTTATCTGTCGGCGCGGAACTTTTCGGGAGCGCACTTCAAAAAGACCGCGTTCTGGCCATTGGCGATGGGGTCATGACGGATGTGAAGGGAGCGAACGATGCGGGGCTTGATTGCCTGTTTGTGACGGGCGGCATCCACAGCGCTGAAAACGGGCCGCTCGCAGACCCGACACCTCAGACGGTCACGACATTCCTGAAAGAGAAGCAACGTTTCGCCGAAGCCTTCATGCCAAGGCTCGTGTGGTGATAAAACGGACGTTTACGGGAAGTACTGATCAACGTCGTTTTGATTGACGCCCTCGCCGCGCAGCGCGGGGCCGTTTAACAGGCCGTCTTCCGCATTTGTCTCAGCACCGGCGCTTTCAGGCTCGACGGTCTCAATGGCGCTGATACGGTCGAGAATACTGGTAATGCGCGTGTCGATCATCGTCAGTGTCGCGACAACCTTTGCAATGCGTTGACCAGTGATGTCCTGGAAGGAACACGCCTCGAAAATCCGCACGACCTGTTCATTGACGGTTGATTTATAGGTGTCCTGGTCGCCATCGTCGGCTGCCATGATCGTCTCGGCGGCCTCCATAATGGCATTGGTCGCGTGTTCCGTTGCGTCCACGACGGCATCCAGTTCGCGACCGGCCTGGGGGATATGCTCCTCATGCATTTCGTCGGCGCGAAATGCGGAGATGTCGAGTTTGGTTTCGGCAATCTGGCGGGCGATGTTCAAAAGCTCAGAATGCGTCTCAACGTCATGAGATTTAACGAGCTCTGCGACGCTGTTTGTCGTGAGCTCGGCCAGCCGAATGATCGTGCTGAGGTTAACCTCATCGTCGCACTGGTCGCGCAGAAAGTCTTTGATGACATCGAGATTGAGTTTCGATGCGTCCATGATGCCCCCCAGTTTAAAACTGGCATTTACGTAAAGCGATTCCGTGCCCCACCTTCGAGAAGGTGGGGTGAGGAAAATCGTGTCGGCGTGTTTGGTTTATTCGCCGAAGACAGCTTCGATCTTGCCTTTGAGCGTTTGCGCGTTGAAAGGCTTCACGATGTAGTTGTTTACGCCGGCTTTTTTGGCCGCGATGACGTTTTCTGTCTTGGATTCGGCAGTCACCATGATGAACGGTGTTTTTGCGAGGCCATCATCGCCGCGAACCTGCTTCAAAAGCTCGTAGCCGGTCATAGGCTCCATGTTCCAGTCAGAGATGACGAGACCGTATCTCTGTGACTTCATTTTGGTCAAAGCTTCTGTGCCGTCAGCGGCATCATCGACATTTTCGAAACCAAGCTGCTTCAGAAGGTTACGAATAATGCGAACCATTGTTTTATAGTCGTCCACCACAAGAACTGGCATAGACAAATCAAGTGCCATAGGAGTACTCCAACTTATCATGACCGGTTGACGCCGATCTTCCCCATTTTGTGCGAAGTAGCCCTCGCAACCCAGCAGCAAACTAGCCAAGTCGATTGAATCGACGGTTAATTCTGCCGTGAGGCACGATGAAATTTGTGGCGTCATGGGGTGGAAACCGGGTTTATGATAAATGACGAGTTAACCGACTGTCGCAGCGGGGATGTCAAAGGGTGAGAGCTGTGAAAGGCGGAGTGCGCATGGGGAGAAAGGTCAATCGATGAGTTTGAATGAGGGGCGTTTTCGCATCAATGACTTGATGCGGGCGGATGATGAGGTGCTTGCCGCGTCCAGGGGAGGCATCGTTGCAATCGGCAATTTCGATGGCGTCCATCTGGGTCATCAAGTGGTGCTGCGCACGGCGACAACCCTTGCCATTCAAAACGCAACGGCTCTGCCGACGATCGCAATGACTTTCGAGCCGCATCCACGCACGGTGTTCAAGCCGGACGCGCCGGTCTTTCGCCTGACACCCGTGGATGTCAAAGCACGCCTCAGCCACGCGCTCGGATTAACGGGCCTTGTCGTCGTGCCGTTCGACCGCGCCTTTTCACAAATGAGTGCAGCCGCTTTCGTGGAGGATATCCTGATTGGCCGCCTCGGCGCATCCCATGTGGTGGTGGGCTATGATTTTCATTTCGGCAAAGGCCGCGAGGGCTCGCCCGAATTTTTGATGGCCATGGGCAAGGAGCGCGGTTTCGGGGTCAGCATTGTCCCCGCGCAAAGAACAGACAAAGGCGATCTCGTGTTCTCGTCATCAACAACGCGCGAGTATCTTACAAAGGGTAACGTGAAAGCGGCAAATGATATCCTCGGCTACCGTTATTTCGTCTCAGGCGAAGTCATCCACGGCGAAAAACGCGGGCGCGACCTCGGCTATCCGACAGCCAACATGGCGCTCGCACCCGACAGCCAACTAAAACATGGCATCTATGCCGTCGAAATGCAGGTAGACGGTGTCGTGCACCAAGGTGTCGCGAGTTTTGGTCGCCGACCAACTT
This sequence comes from Pseudomonadota bacterium, assembly GCA_039818625.1. Classification (GTDB taxonomy): domain Bacteria; phylum Pseudomonadota; class Alphaproteobacteria; order Rhizobiales; family JACESI01; genus JBCBTO01. The sequence continues at coordinate 1,247 of JBCBTO010000201.1, read as the reverse complement.
TTGACAACGGCGCGCCGTTGCTTGAGACCTTCCTATTCGGTTTTTCTGGAGACCTTTACGGTAAGACCGTCGAGGTGATTTTCACGAAGTTTCTGCGTGGCGAAGAAAAGTTTGACGGCCTTGACGCGCTGATTGCACAGATGGATATCGATTCTGAAAACGCTAAGGCGGCACTCGCTGCTGCGCCACCGCTTTCAGAGATTGATCGCGCCCTTCGTACATCCTGTTAGATTCTCTGCTAAATCTTGGCTTTATTTGCGAAGCCCGCCTTGCTAAACAGCGCTCCACGCTTCACCAAATCTGAGAATGCTCATGTCTGACGACACGGTCGATTACTCGAAGACCCTGTTTTTGCCGAAAACCGATTTTCCCATGCGCGCGGGTCTTCCGAAAAAAGAGCCAGAGATCATCGAGCGCTGGAAGAAGCAGGCGATCTACAAGACGCTGCGTGAGCAGTCGAAGGGCCGCGAGAAATTCGTCCTCCACGATGGTCCCCCTTATGCGAATGGCAATCTGCATATCGGCCACGCCCTAAACAAGACGCTGAAGGATGTCATAACCCGCTCGTTCCAGATGATGGGGTACGATTCGAACTACGTGCCAGGCTGGGACTGCCATGGCCTACCGATCGAATGGAAGATCGAGGAACAGTATCGCGCCAAGGGTAAGAACAAGGACGAGGTGCCGATCAACGAGTTCCGCAAGGAGTGCCGGGACTTTGCGACCCACTGGGTCGGCGTTCAGACGGAAGAGTTCATCCGGCTTGGTGTCGAGGGTGACGTCGAGACGCCATACCTCACCATGAATTACGAGGCCGAGGCGCATATCGCGAATGAACTGATGAAGTTTGCGACGACTGGCCAGCTCTATCGCGGCTCAAAACCGATCATGTGGTCTGTGGTGGAGCGCACCGCACTCGCCGAGGCCGAGATTGAATATCAGACTTACGAGTCAGATACGATCTGGGTGCCGTTTCCGATTGCTGCGGTCGGCGGCGAGGCGCAGGCTATATTCACAGGCGCTGACAGCGAGCTCGTTACATCCGAAGCGCTTGTTGGAACCAATGTAGTTATATGGACAACGACCCCTTGGACGATACCTCTGTCCCGGACGCGGACCAAAGTTATTTTCAGCCTCCGTAACTTCGTAGAGGCAATACATAACCTTTTCGGAAAAACAAACGGCGCGGTTCCCAGGTATCGTCCAAGGGGTCGTTGTCCATATAACTACATTGGTTCCAACAAGCG
>JBCBTO010000200.1:0-3978 GCA_039818625.1 Pseudomonadota bacterium | reverse complement strand
CCGCCTTGTCGCCGCGTGCAAAAACGGCAACCCGTACGGTCTTACCGGTTCCATTTGGCAAGTTGCACACACCGCGGACCATCTGGTCAGCGTGGCGCGGGTCAACGCCGAGATTCATGACGATGTCGACAGTTTCATCGAACTTCGTGGACGCCCGGTCTTTTACCATCTTCACCGCTTCAACGAGTTCGATCTCGGTGTTTTTATCAACACCTTCACGGGCTTTGGTGATGCGTTTTCCTGCTTTTGCCATCAGATCAACCCTCCACCGCGATGCCCATGGACCGCGCAGATCCTTCGACCTGGCGCATGGCAGCTTCAATATCGAACGCGTTCAAATCTTTCATCTTCGCTTCTGCGATTTCACGCACCTGATCGCGCGTCAGGGTCGCAACCGTGCCGCGGCCCGGCGTCTGGGATCCTTTTTGCAGCTTCGCCGCCTTCTTGATTAGGAAGGACGCCGGTGGCGTTTTCATCTCAAAGGTGAAAGATTTGTCCTGGAAGATGGTGATGGTCACCGGGACAGGTGCACCCTTTTCCATCTCCTGCGAGGCCGCGTTAAACGCCTTACAGAATTCCATAATGTTCAAACCGCGCTGGCCCAGCGCGGGGCCGATCGGGGGCGATGGTGTCGCAGAACCCGCCGGGACCTGAAGCTTCAGGTATCCATCAATTTTTTTCGCCATCTATCACTCCTTTGCCGACATTGAGGCCGACGGTTTCACCAGAGTTGTGCGTGGTGCGGATTTTGTGACGCTGGCGAAGCGCCCTCACCTCCCACACACCGTATTACGATCAGAGTTTGTTGACCTGACCGAATTCCAACTCGACCGGGGTCGCCCGACCGAAAATCGAGACCGTCACTTTCAACCGCGCGCGATCTTCGTCAATTTCCTCAACAATGCCGTCAAAGTCGCTGAACGGCCCGTCGGATACTTTGACCTTCTCGCCGACATCGAAATGGATCGACGGTTTGGGGCGATCGACGCCCTCTTGAACCTGCATCAAGATGCGCTCAGCTTCAGCATCTGAAATCGGCGCGGGCTTTGAATCGTTGCCCAGAAAGCCCGTTACCTTTGGCGTATCCTTGATCAGGTGGAACGTTTCGTCGGTCAATTCCATCCTTACGAGAACATAACCTGGAAAAAATTTCCGTTCCGCATCGACCTTTCGACCGCGCCGGACTTCCACTACCTTTTCCGTCGGCACAAGAACGTCCTGCACATAATCCTGCAGTCCCTTTTGTTCGACTTTTTCCTTGATCGCTTCGCACACCTTCTTTTCGAAGTTTGAGTAAGCGTTCACGATATACCAGCGCATGGCCATGTTTTTTCAATCTTCTCCGCGTCGGGCCGTTGTTCGTGATTTAAAAGCCGCCTAGCGACCGATGCGGAGTATTTCGCCAACACCCCAGCCCAAAATCTGATCGACAATCAGGAAAAAGATACACGCAATCACAACCATGATGAGCACCATGATGGTTGTCACAAAAGTTTCATTGCGAGTCGGCCATGTGACTTTCGAAGTCTCGGCCCGCACCTGCTGCAAAAATTGAAACGGATTTGTTTTCGACGCCATTTTTTCCGATTGCCGTGTCAGCGAAATGTTTGCTCGACGAATTTGGGGCGCGAAAGCTATCATATTCGCTCGCGCGCCCTTAAGTTTTGATGTCTTTAATCGTTGATTGACAATTTAACAAGGGGTCTTTGATGAGAAAGCGTTACAAAATATAGAATTGCTGTGCTCGCCGACCCGCTGGCTCCGCCCCGATGACATCTCAGCGATTGCGCAAGATCGTGACCACACCATTTCATACAGCTGAAAACCATGAAACTGAAGTCACGCGGCTTGCAGTGGTCATTCCGACTTTCAATGCGGCGGCATCCCTCGCTAAAACGCTTTCGAATGTCGAGCGCTGCCTCTCGGACGTCGCTTTGCAAATTGTTATCGCAGACGGCGGGTCAACTGACGACACTGTGGAAATCGCAACCCACTGTGGCGCAAGTATCGTCACCACAACGCCGGGCAGAGGGGCGCAGCTTCGAGCAGCCACAGCACAGCTGGACGCGGACTGGTTGCTCTTTCTTCATGCAGACACGACACTCGACACCACCGCATTGTCAGTGATCGAGCGTTTTGTGCGTAATCCGGATAATGCGCGTCGCGCCGGATATTTCCGTTTCACACTCGATGACGACAGCGAAGACGCCCGCAGGCTCGAAAGACGGGTCGCCTGGCGCTGTAAGACATTTGCCCTGCCCTATGGCGATCAGGGGCTTTTGATCTCTCGCCGGTTTTACGAAGACCTCGGCGGGTTCAAACCCATTCCCCTGATGGAAGATGTCGATATGGCATGGCGCATTCAAAAAGCGGTCGGCAAAGACGGCCTCGTCGCGCTTTCCGCCGACGCCGTCACGAGTGCCGCAAAATTCAAACAGCAAGGATATTTCAAACGCTCCGCGCGCAATCTCTTCTGTCTTTTTCTCTTTCGCATCGGTATACCGCCCCGCGTGATCAAACGCTTTTACTGAACGTTTCATGCAACGACACGTTATACTTTTCGCCCGCTTCCCTCAGTATGGGCGCGTCAAGACGCGGCTCGCGCGTGACATCGGCCCGCTCGCCGCCTTGCGGTTTTATAAAAGCACGCTCGCATCCGTGCATCGGCGGCTTCAACCCATGCCAAACACCACGTTTCACGTTTCCCTCACGCCCGACTGGGTGATCGATGAGGGGCCCGGGCCGATGTTTGATGACGCGTGGATGTTACGCCAGGGGACCGGCGATCTCGGCCAGCGCATGGCGAGGGCATTCCGCATTCCTCCGCCGGGGCCCGTGCTGATCATCGGAAGTGACATACCGGACATTCGCCCGGCACGTCTTGAAAGCGCGTTTTCCGCGCTCGGCTGTCACGATGCCGTTTTTGGCCCATCCAAGGATGGCGGCTATTGGCTCGTCGGCCTAAAGCGTCTTCGGGCCACACCACGACATTTTATGCGCGGTGTCCGCTGGTCATCTGAAAATGCGCTCAAAGATACGCTCGCGACCCTACCAAAGCATTGGGCGATATCATATATTGAAGCACTGGATGACATTGACACCGGCTCGGATTACGCCGCCTTTACATCGCGCAGCATGATGGGCCGTCTTTGAAGGACTGAGATGGGTTTTTTCACTTCTCTTGCAAATCCGAACCGCTTTTCGCGCTTCACCACGCGTCTATCGCCCTTTCTGATCGGCGCAACATTGATTGCCTTTGCCGTCGGGCTTTACATGGCCTTTTTCGTGGCGCCGGAGGATTACCAGCAAGGTCAAACGGTGCGGATCATGTTCGTCCATGTTCCCGCGGCCTGGCTCGCGATGTTTTGCTACACGCTCATGACGGCATCAGCCATCGGCACGCTCGTGTGGAAGCATCCGCTCGCGGACGTCTCCGCAAAGGCCGCAGCCCCCCTGGGCGCGATGTTCACCCTTCTGGCGCTCGTCACAGGATCCCTTTGGGGCAAGCCAATGTGGGGCACGTGGTGGGTCTGGGATGCGCGGTTGACGTCCGTTCTCGTTCTTTTTCTCATGTACCTTGGCTTGATTGCCCTTTGGAATACGATTGAGGAGCCTGGACGCGCTGCGAAAGTCACAGCACTCACCATCCTCGTCGGGTTCATCAACATACCGATCATCAAGTTTTCCGTCGACTGGTGGAACACGTTGCATCAGCCGGCAAGCGTTATTCGTGTCGATGGACCGACCATCCATCCGGATATCTTAATACCGCTCCTTGTCATGGCGCTTGCGTTCACGCTCGCCTTTCTCAGTCTGCATATGCTCGCCATGCGCAATGAATTGATGAGACGGCGGGTGCGCAGACTTCAAAGCAATCTCGCCCATGCGGCCGATCTCGACACCGTGCCGGAGGCGGCGGAGTGACATGATGGTCTTCGACGGTCACAACGCCTTTATCACAGCGTCCTACGCCATGAC
>JBCBTO010000199.1:0-4002 GCA_039818625.1 Pseudomonadota bacterium | reverse complement strand
TGCTGGTGCATTTGAAACCAACCAATCGGTAAAGTCCGCCAATACAGGCGCAAGATCTGCAGAAATTTGCACGCCAAGCGACGAAAACGCCTTTGACAACCGGTTGAGGTTGTCATTGAACACTTCAGCGCTTTTCGCGGTTTTTTCTGTAATCGTAATGCCAAGCGCATCGGCCTCAGCCATCATTGATCTGAGGGAATCCGACCCATCATTCAGAAGCGGGATCATCTGCGCACCGGAACGCCCCATGAGGTCGAGTGCGAGCGCCGTTTTCTGCGCCCCGTCAGGCAGACCAGCGAAGGCGTCAGACATTTCCGCCATGATCTCGGTCGTGGACTTGAGCGTGCCGTCAGCCTTGGTCACCTCAATGCCCAAGGCGTCAAAGGCCTCTTTGCCCTCACCGATGCCATTTGCAGCATCATTCATGTTCTGAGACAGCCGCCGAACACCGGTTTGAAGGTTTGAAAAGGAAACGCCGGAAAGATCGGCAGCATGCCGCAAGCGGCTCAACTCTTCGACCGGGACGCCGATCTGACGCGACACCTTCGCGAGGTTATCCGCATCATTGAGAACCCCACGCACCGCGACCCCGACCCCGGCAGCGGCTGCTCCGGCTGCAACGCCGATGCCCGCGAGGCCTTTGGCGGCTGTCTTTGCAAAACTTTGCAACCGCGACGTCGCCTGCTTGGCCCCCTTGCTAAAGGCGGCACTATCCAGACCAAGCGTGACGCGAAGGGCGCCGACAACAGCCGCTACCATCTATCGCCCCCGATTGACGGCAGCATTCCACGCAAGGATTGCCTGAATAGCTTCCTCACGCGTTTGCCGTCGCGCCTTGCGTCGCTTTTTCTTAGGTTCATGTCTTTCATATTTGGGAAATTTGTTCTTTTCGTAAGTCTGCGAGAAAACGCCGGAGTGGTAAGCTTGATAATAGGCGACACTGAGCTCGTGGAACCGTCGACTTTCCGCACCCTTGAACGCGTGAGAGATTTGTCGAGGCGTCAGTCTCCAAAACTGCTCAAGATCACCGCCGATTTCAAACCAGGATTGTTGCAGCGACGACCAATCTAGGCCGTCGCTTGATCGTTTCCCGACGCACCCGAAGAGCTGCCGTCGTCATCAGACGCAGGAAACGCGGCGACGAATGCCTCGCCAATTTTTGCACTTGCCTCGGTGATGCCAAGCTCGGTCATGATGCGGCCCGCATCATCGACGCTGATATCGGGATGACTGTCCCTCAGACCGGCCCAAAACATGGCGCGCAGTGTGGTAATGCTGATGTTGTCCTCGTCAGACAATTCGTTTGCGAGCGCAACCGCGGACGCGCCGACTTCTGCCTCTAAATCGCACAAAGCATTGGCTGAAAACCGCAACGTGAAAGCTGCGTCTGAAGCGTCAATGACAATCTCACCTTTTTCCTTATTTGCCATGCTTCACCTATGCCGCGACGCCGGTCACATAGGAGCCGGTCACCTTGAAAGAGACAACAGCAGTCATCTTGTCGTCGATTGGCATGTCTGGCTCATAACCGACAAGGATGCCCTGGAATGTCCAGGTTACAGCACTTGCGTCACCAACGGACGGATAGGTGATACGAGCATCCACCACACGGCGACGCGATCGCACTTGTTGGATTTTCAGATCACCCGGCCCACCTGGAATGAAGTTCATTGTAACGTCGGCGTTGCCGGGATCATTGAGACCCAAAATGTATTCACGCGTTTGCACCGGCGACCCAAAATGTGTGGCCTCAAGCACGTCAATTGTGTCAGATGGCGGCGTAATACCAATCACCTCTGGAATTTCGACGAAGTCAGCGTCGTCATGCTCTTTGATCTCGAACTTGCCGCCACTGCCGATAAGTGCGTCGGTTGTCATCTCAGTTTACCTCTTTCTGGTGCCAAATGATGAGATCGATCGACACGCGAAACGTCATGCGATCGGCTTCTTTTTCCAACTCGTTTAAATCGCGCTCGCTGTCGATCATGATGCGTTGAAATTGCTCGCCAGCGTGGGTGCCGATATAGCCGTCGACAAGTTCACAAACGGCACGCGACGCCTCTTTCGATTGGCGATAGTCCTGTCCGAAAAAATCGGCCTGCACACGCGATTGCATCAGCCTGACATTTTCCCGAATGGTGTAGTCGCGAACGCCCGATACACGCTGTAACACACACACCGGAAGCGGTCGCGTAAGGTCAGGACGCCTCACCCAATAAATACGATCAGCAAGTACGGTCGCGACGGCAGGATCAGAGAGAAGTAGAGATAAAAGCGCCTCTTCCATCACCGCTTATTTGCCTTTCGCTTCGCAATACGAGCGATTACCTTGGTAAGGTCCGCCTCCATGCCGTCGATGATGGACTTAAGAACCTGATCTTTTTCGCCATCCCATGCCGGGCGCAAGTGAGGTTGCGCTCCATGCTGAGAGTTTCCAAACTCTTGCTGCAACCCGGCGGGATCGCTCGTACCCACATACATTTCAACAGCACTTTTCGACTGCCTTCTGAGTGCGCGTTTCTGTGTTTTCGTGAGCTTCGTCGATACGGCGTAAGATTGCGACAAACCGCCGTCCGTTGATGCATCGTCGGGAGCAAGCCGATTAGCTTGATCGGCAATCGGCTGGCCTGATTGCTTTAAAACACGACGCGCAACTGTTTTTCGCGTGGCACGCTTTTCAAGCGCCTGAAGCCGACGCTCCAGATCGCGACCACCTTCGAACTTTATACGGACTGGTTTGACCATTCGATCAAGTCAACCTCTGTCACGCGGCGACGGCCAAGCTCTCGGATATCCTGGATACCCCAGTATTTACCGTCATAAAGAATACGATCCTGCAACCGAATGTCGTCCCGGTAGCGCATATGAAGCGTCAGAACGGCACCGCCAGTCATTTGCCGAGCAGAGAAACGCTCACTTCCGCGATTGGGCTTCTGTTTCGCAGGCACATTGCCCGCAAGCACCGACCAGACTTTTTCTTGCTCGTTAAAGGCGTTCGCAAACTCTTGATAGCGCTCAATCGTCACCGTGCGATCGAGATCACCGGCGCGCACTATGCCGTCACCCGATGACGCGCGTAATCACGCATGATCGCCGTATAACCAAGCGGCAATTCATTTGAAATCGTACCGACAATCGCGGCCTCACGGTTCTCATATCGATGACCAATTAAGAGCGCGATCGCATCAATAAGAGGTCCGGGAATTTCATTGCGATCACCGTATCCCACGCCGTAATCCACCCACACCGCACCAATTTCGGGATCGGTGTCGGGCAGGTTCACCGCTTGCCGGATGACGAGCTGCGCTGGCTCAACATGGGACGCCAAAAAGTAGGATTGCGGGTCCAAGACTTGCTCACTCCCAGACGCGTCGCGGTACGTGACCGCGTTCACGGACTGCACTGGATAGCCAGGCAAATCAATCTGCCGCTCAAACTGATCGAGTGTCCGCCGCCATGTCTGTGACATCAGCGCGAGGCCCCACGCGTTCGGCCCATCGATCCGCTCAACCGCCCCCTTGATCAACGAAGCGATCATCAAATCCTGATCGGTGCGAACGATATCGAGGCGGGCCTTGACTTCCTCGATCGTGATGATCTCTTCGACAGGGCCGACAACGCGGGTAACACCTGCGTAAGTCACTGCTGCTTGCTCGCCTTGTTCTCGGGCACGGATGCCGCTTTGTTTTCAGGCTTGGCGGCTACCTTCTTTTCCGCCCGAGGGTTTGGTTTTTCGGGCTTCAATTCTGCACCAAAACCGTTATCAACGACCCATTTCGCGACGTCGCCCTCAACCTCTTCGCCAGGCGTATATTTCCGCGTTGAACCGTCAGGCTCAGCGTATCGAAACGCTGATTTTACAACTGCTTTCATAACCTTATCCCTATGATAGACGGCTGACATCCAATGAACGCCAGCCGTGCGTTGTTTCCCGCGCTTAACCGCCAGTTGCGAGGCGAACCAACTTAATTGCTTCGGATTTTTTGACATTACCGCCGAGAC
>JBCBTO010000198.1:0-4008 GCA_039818625.1 Pseudomonadota bacterium | reverse complement strand
GAGAGACGCGGCGGGGAAAGAGGGGATGAAGTTTTTCCCACTTGTTTTCTCGCTGTTCATGTTCGTGCTTGTCGCCAACCTCTTCGGTATGTTCCCTTACTTTTTCACCGTGACCAGCCACTTGATCGTGACTTTCGCACTCGCCATGCTGGTGATTATGACGGTCATCATCTACGGCTTTATGCGCAATGGGATCGGCTTCTTGAAATTGTTCGTCCCATCCGGTGTTCCCGGTGTGCTGGTCCCGCTCGTGGTCGCGATTGAGGTGATCTCGTTCCTGTCGCGCCCGATCAGCCTGTCCGTCCGGCTCTTTGCAAATATGCTCGCAGGCCACATCACGCTGAAGGTCTTCGCTGGTTTTGTCACGAGCCTGAGCGCGTTCGGCATTGTCGGTGTTGCGGGCGCGGTGCTGCCTTTCGCAATGACGGTTGCGCTCACCGGCCTCGAATTCCTTGTGGCCTTCCTGCAGGCTTACGTCTTCACCGTGCTCACCTGCATGTATTTGAACGACGCCATTCACCCAAGCCACTAAGGGCCAAGTCACCAAGAGCTAAGTTAGTCAAGATTTGACACATCACGCGCAAAAGTGCGCACACGAAACACTCATCATCCAGAATTGCATGTCCAAAGGAGAACCAAAATGGAAGCAGATGCAGCAAAATTGATCGGTGCAGGTATCGCATGTCTCGGCATGGGCGGTGCGGGTATCGGCCTCGGCAACATTTTCGGCAGCTACCTCGCTGGCGCCCTGCGCAACCCATCCGCCGCTGATGGCCAGTTCGGTCGCCTGATCTTCGGCTTCGCCGTTACGGAAGCGCTCGGCATCTTCTCCCTTCTCGTAGCGCTTCTTCTTCTGTTCGCCGTTTAAGGCCAGCGCTTCGAAAACGAAACAACCCGGCGCGACGACTATCCGTGCCGGGTCATTGACTGTATGCGGCTTCGCCGCACTGTGAAAACTGCGCGATCGCGATCATCCGCGACGAGGAGAGGGCGGCTATGGCGTCAGACAACACCTCCACCGAAGTGGGGCACAGCTCCGGCGGTGACCATGGAGGGGCATTCCCGCCCTTTGATGCGAGCACCTATGGCTCTCAACTTCTATGGTTGGCGATTACATTCGGCATTCTTTACTACGTTATGGCGAAGGTCGCACTACCGCGCATCGGATCAATCCTTGAAACGCGGTCAAACCGCATCGAGCAGGATCTAGCCGAAGCCCAACGTCTGAAAGAAGAAACCGACGAGGCAATCGCGGATTATGAGCAGGCACTCGCGGATGCGCGGGGCAAAGCCCACTCAATCGCTCAGACGGCCCGCGATAAGGCCAAGGCGGACGCTGACGAAGCGATGACGCGCGTTGAGGGGGAACTCGCCACGAAGCTTGAAGAGGCCGACAGTCAGATATCGGGCATCCGCGATCAGGCGATGGCCGAAGTTGATACGATCGCGGGTGAGACCACCGAGGCAATCGTGAAGACATTAATTGGCGGTCGTGTTGCAAAAGGCGACATAACCAAAGCGCTCAAAGGGTTGGGGGACTAGACGATGGACGCAACTTTTTGGGCAACGGCGGCGCTGTTCGTCTTCATTGGGCTTCTGGTCTATTTGAAGGTGCCTGCAATGATCACCGGCGGTCTCGACGCCCGGGCTGACAAAATCCGCGGTGAGCTCGATGAGGCTCGGCGCTTGCGTGAAGAGGCGCAAGCACTTCTCGCAGAATATCAGCGCAAACGACGTGACGCGGAAGGCGAAGCGGAAGAAATTGTCGAAAACGCCAAGAAAGAAGCCGATAGCCTGGCAAAAGAAGCGAAGACAAAGCTCGACGACTACGTCACCCGTCGGACGAAGTTGGCCGAACAAAAAATCGCGCAAGCCGAGGCGCAAGCTGTGCAAGATGTGAAAGCGATCGCGGCGGACAAAGCCATCGCCGCCGCAGAACGCATCTTGACCGACAAATTGACCGATGGTGGTCCCGCGCTGATTAAGTCATCGATCGCGGAAGTCAAAGCGAAACTGAACTGAGCGCACCAGACTGCGTGCCATCATCAAACCCCGGTTCTTGCCGGGGTTTTTTAGGTCTATGAGGACTTTCCGGCGCAGACAGGCGTAACTTTTTGACGCTCTTCTCGCTGAAAAAAATGGCATCCTTAGAGGCGGTCCCGGCCTTCGCCGGTCCCACGGCGCGCGTGTTTCACGCGCCCATCCCCCCGCGATAGATCTGCGGAAAAGCGCCAGCCGTGTTCAAGTATCCTCATCCTGATGATTTGCCGTCACAACCATGCTCTTGATGGGCTCAAAGCTGCGTCGGTGGAGCGGCGATGGGCCAATCACTTTGATCTGGTCCCGGTGAAAAGCTGAGCCATACCCCTTATGCCGTTCAAAGCCATAGCCCGGGAGTGTTGTGGCCGCAGCGACCATCATCCGATCTCGTGTAACCTTCGCGATAATGGAGGCGGCCGCGATGGAAAGAGAGCGCGCATCGCCTTTGATGATGGATTTACCAGGACATGGAAGCCCTTCTGGCAAATCACGCCCATCGATAAGCGCAAAATCAGCTTTCGCCGACAGTCCCGCAATCGCCTCCGCCATCGCCCGCAAGGTCGCCTCGCGGATATTCAGACGGTCGATGCGTTCGGGTGAACTTGAGACGATCGATAAGCTTGCAGTTTGACAAATGGCGTCAAAAAGCATGTTACGGCGCTTTTCTGACAGCTTTTTGGAATCGTTAAGTCCGACCGGGATGGAATCGGCATTGAGAATGACAGCCGCAACCACAACAGGTCCCGCGAGCGGTCCGCGCCCCGCCTCATCAACACCCGCGACCGTTCTGTAATCCGCATTCCAGGCCTCTCGTTCGAAGTGAAGAGACGGATGGTGCGGCGAAGGGTCATCAAGCATGGGACAGACTTTAAACGACACCGCGTCGCGTGCAACATGACGCTGGGCCGGCGAACAAAAAAGGCCGGATGGAGGCTTGGGTGTTCCATCCGGCCAGTGGCTTTCTCCTGAGGCAGCATTGATTTCCAATGGGGTTGGGGGTGGGATGGAAACCGGCCTCGTGCTGGGTGTGGGGGTTAAGAGAAAGCGAAAACTATTGATGTGTTTCCTTTGATCAAAAAAGGGACAGTTGACTGCCGGATCGCACCGGCGGTATGAAAAGATCGGTGCGCAAGGGATCTTTGCGCCGCTTCATTCCAAGACGCTTCGCGGCAAGGCGCACGCGCTTGGCGATTTGATCGGCATAAGGGCCAGTCCCGCGCATCCGCCGTCCCCAGACGAGATCATAATCCTTGCCACCGCGCATGGAGCGCAAGATTGACAGCACATGCCGATATCGGTCCGGATAGTGAGTCATGAGCCATTCCTTGAAAATATCCGAGACCTCCAACGGCAACCGCAGCAAAACATAGCCAGCATCCCGCGCGCCTTTTTCAAACGCCGCGTCCATGATGGCTTCAATTTCACTGTCATTGAGGGCTGGAATGATCGGTGCCACCATCACACTTGTCGGCACACCCGCCTCACTCAGCGCTTCGACAGCATCAAGCCGTTTCGTGGGCGTAGACGCGCGCGGCTCCATCGCGCGGGCAAGCGTGCGATCAAGGGTTGTGATGGAAAGTGCGACGCGAACCAGGCCACGCTCCGCCAGAGCGCCGAGAATATCGATATCCCGCGTCACCAAGGCCGATTTCGTGACAATCCCCACAGGATGATTGGTGCGCTCTAACACCTCCAGAATCTGGCGGGTGATGAGATGTTGGCGCTCAATTGGCTGATACGGGTCGGTGTTTGTGCCAAGGGCGATGGTACGCGGTCGATAGGTCGGAGCGGAAAGTTCCCGTTCGAGAAGCTCGGCCGCATTCGGTTTGCAAAAGAGCTTTGTCTCGAAGTCGAGCCCCGGCGAAAGGCCCATGTAAGCGTGTGTCGGGCGCGCGAAACAATAAGCACAGCCGTGCTCGCATCCCCGATAGGCGTTTATCGAACGGTCGAAGGAGATATCAGGCGATT
>JBCBTO010000197.1:0-4042 GCA_039818625.1 Pseudomonadota bacterium | reverse complement strand
GATTTGCTTGAAACACCGTTCGGCGAACTCGGGATCATAGCCTTTCTTCGTCATGCCATCGATCATCTTCTGGCGAAACGAACCGATCGTACCGACCCGTCGGAACGTGGCCATAGCCCGCCGCAATTTGTCAGCTTCGCCCGGTGTGAAGCCCGCTGCGACAATTGCGATCCGCATCGCCTGTTCCTGAAAAAGCGGCACACCGAGTGTCTTATTCAGAACCTGGTGCAGCTCTTCAGACGGGTAGCGCACTTTTTCAAGCCCCTGTCGGCGCCGCAAATAGGGGTGCACCATATCGCCCTGGATCGGCCCAGGCCGCACGATTGCTACCTCAATCACGAGGTCGTAAAAACTCTTCGGACGAAGGCGCGGCAGCATGGACATTTGCGCCCGGCTTTCGATTTGAAAAACGCCGAGCGTATCAGCCCGCGAGATCATCGCGTAGACGCGCGGATCTTCATCCTGAACATCAGCCAATGTACCCGCGACCCCGTTAAGTGTGCGCGCTCCCGGATAATGCGTGTGGAGCAGATCAAACGCCTTTTTCAGGCAAGACAGCATGCCGAGCGCCAAAACATCGACCTTCAAGATGCCGAGTTGATCAAGGTCATCTTTATCCCATTCGACAATGGTGCGCTCGTCCATGGTCGCGTTCTGAAGCGGCACAACCTCGTCGAGCCGGTCCTCGGTCATGACGAATCCGCCAACATGCTGCGAGAGGTGGCGCGGAAATCCGACAATTTCCTCCGTCATCGCGATCACCTGCTTGACCATCGGATCGTTCGGGTCGTATCCAACGCGCTTTGCGTCTTCTTCGCTGATCGTCGCAGACGACCAGCCCCAGATCGTGGCGCTCAACGTCGAGACCGCATCTTCCGAAAGGCCGAAAACCTTGCCTACCTCGCGAATGGCTGACCGCGCGCGATAGGTGATCACGGTGGCCGCAAGCCCCGCCCGGTGACGACCATAGGTGCGATAAATATACTGGATCACCTCCTCGCGTCGTTCGTGTTCGAAATCAACATCGATATCAGGCGGCTCCCGCCGTTCTTCAGAAATGAACCGTTCGAACAGAAGATCGACCTTGGAGGGGTCCACATCGGTAATCCCGATGCAATAACACATGACGGAATTGGCGGCGGACCCGCGCCCCTGGCACAAAATGCCTTTCGAGCGCGCGTAGCTCACGATGTGATGCACCGTTAGAAAATAAGGCGCGTAGTCGAGCCGGTCGATAAGCGCAAGTTCGTGTTTGAGCCCGTTCGTGACTTTATCCGGAATGCCTTTTGGATAACGCGTCCGCGCGCCCTCATAAGCGAGGCGTTCGAGTTCCGCTTGCGGGCTCGCACTTTGCCCGGCGCATTCCTTGGGATAGTTGTATCGCAGTTCTTCGAGATTGAAGGTGAGTTTGTCCATCACACGGCGGGTCTCGACGAACGCCTCAGGCGCGATCTTGAAAAGTCGCTTCATGTCGTCCGGTGCCTTGAGATGACGCTCGGCATTTTTCTGAAGCAGCCGACCCGCATCGCACAACGTTACATGTTCGCGAATGCAGGTGACGACATCCTGCACCGCCTTGCGTTCGCGCGTATGGTAAAGTGGCAAATTACTCGCCAAAAGCAGCGCGCCGGATTTGACGGCCAGATCTTTCAAGCGATGCAATCGACGCACATCCCCTGAGCCATAAGGCGCGTTGATGGCAAAACGCAGCGGTTCTTCAAACACCGTCAAGCGTGAAAGCACGTCTTCCAAAACAGCGACCGGGTGATCGTCGGGCACCAGTGCCAGGATCGACCCCTCACCCCAGTCAAGCACATCATCAAGGGTCAAATGGCATGTCTTTCGCGTCTCCTCGCGCGATTGCGGCGCGCGCAGCCGGCCGGTCGACAGAAGGCGGCACAAACGTCCATAGGCCGCGCGATCCTTCGGCCAGATCAGGATATCGGGTGTACCATCGGCGAAGACGAGACGACATCCGACGCGATAGGCCACCCCTGCCTCCTTCGCCGCCACGTAGCCGCGCACACTACCCGCAAGGGAGTTCTCATCGCAAATGGAAAACCCACGAAGCCCCAGCATCGCAGCGCGCACGGCGATTTCTTCGGGATGCGATGCGCCCTTCAAGAAGGAGAAATTGCTTTGGATCGCGAGTTCGGCAAAATCAGCGGCGGGATAGGTCATCACGCGAAAAGCCCATGCATATACCAGCCGGGCTCAGCCGTCTCAAAATCGTAAAGCCCGTTCCTGTAAAGCCAAAAGCGGCGACCATCCACATCCTCCACCCGGTAATAATCGCGGGTGAATGGCATCAAATCGGATGGCGACGCGCCATCCCCCTGTCCTTTATCCCTTTGACCAATTTGCACCCACCAATGGGCGGCAATCCGCTCCGGTCCCTCGACGCGGGCGACATCATGAAGAACGCGGCGCCAACGAAACCGCAAAGGCGGGCCTTCGGGAATGGCGGCAATCGCATCAACCTCTTCGGGCTTACGAAAAAGGCGGATCGGTCGGTCGATTGGGTGATCAGGCTGAAGTTCCTCCCAGGAAGGAGGTGTCCCATCTGCTTCCTCAGCGGCAGAAACGCCGACATGCGCGCGCTCGGGCTGATGTGTATCGCCCATATGAAGCCGCCGCACATTGGAAGCCCCGAGCCGGATACCGAGCTTGTCGATGAGATGGGCGAGGTCGGCGCTCAACCCGTGAGAGCCATCGCCATCGGCGGAAGCCATAAACCCGATCTGGTCAACCTCGTCGCAATCGGCCTCCAGAACGCAAAGCCGGATGATGTCGAACCCGGTCGCAGCCTCCGCCATACGCGCCTGAAAACGCGTCAGTGTCTCATCGAGCTTATCTCGAAAAAGCCGTTTGATCTGATCCGGCGCGCGCAAGGGACGCGCGGTCGCAATCGCAGCTCGCGTCACACTGCCGTCGGTATGAAAGAGGCTAGCCTCTAACGCCCGCGCACCTTCCCCCCGGCTTTCAAGTGTGAGTGACAGGGTCTCGGAAAGAGAGGCGATAGCAGCTTCCACATCGTCGTGCTGACTGATCGGCTCGTGGAAACGGCGTTCCGCCATGAGATCAGGCGGCGGCAGGCGCGGTGAAATGCTCTCATCCTGCTCCCCAAACGCCATCATCAGCCGGGTGATGAGGTCAAGTCCGAAGCGAGCGGCAAGCGGCGCACGCGGCATCGATAAAATCTGTTCAATGCGTTTCAAACCCACCCGCTCCATGGCGGCAACAATCTTCGGATCAAGGCGCAAGGCGGAGAGCGGCAAAGGGCTGAGCACACCTTTCTCATTTCCCCTGGCGATCAGATCGCACGTGCTGAAACGGCTTACCGCCCAGGCCGCCCCGACCGTGCTTGCAAGACCGGCATGGACGCAAAGGCCCTGTTCGAAAAGCCGCATTTTGATATCGCGCAGAAGAGCCGCTTCCGCGCTATCGCCCGCCTTTGCATCTGCCTGAAAGAGATGTGCGCAACCGGTGATATCGAGATAAAGCCCGTGGCGAAAAATACGCGGCACAATGCCGTCATGTTTATAAAAAGACGCGGACCGATCGAGGGCGACGAGCGGTGTGTAGCGATCCGCCCAGTCGGCGATATTCTCCAGAAGGGTCGCATCGGCACCAGCGTCTTCATCGACCACATCAAGATGCGGATGGACCGCCCGCGCATCGGCAAGCGTCTGGCCAATGGTGAGAGAAAGCGCCTCCGCCGCCTCATTCATGGCGGTGATGCGTTGTGCATTCTTGACCGTCGCCGTGAAGACGCGCGGAACCTCCTTGATCCCTTGCGCGCGCCATTGCCGTCCTTTCTCAGCCCGTGCCAGTCGGTCGGTCGAAAGATAAGGAAACCACAGCGCCAGAATGCGCCTCGTGCCGGTTGTTGTCATCATGCGAATACTCTTGATGATGGGAAAGGTGAAAAGAGTGCTGAACGCTGTCCCACAAAAGCGGGAAGCGTCCGGTGTGACCCACGCGATTGCGGGTGAGCGCAACATCAAAGGCCGCATGACCGATGCCTTCATTGAAACCTTGA
>JBCBTO010000196.1:0-4069 GCA_039818625.1 Pseudomonadota bacterium | reverse complement strand
AAGATCGATCTCGGCGACATCAAGATCACGGTGCAAGACGTCATTATCAGCGAGCCCGATCGTCTCGCGGGCGGCGTCGGCTTCGGCCCGCGTCTGATGATTTCCAATGAGGCGCTGCGCAATTCCGGCCTCGTGCAACCCGGCAGTCTGGTGCGCTGGCATTACAAGGTGAAGCTCGGCGACACGGCGACGAAGGCAGACGTCACCGCCGCACGTGAAGCAACCGAAAGCGCGCTTCCACAAGCAGGATGGCGGATCAGGGCGCGGGACAACGCATCCCCCGGCCTGTCCCGCAACATCGAGCGCTTCGCACAATTCCTGACGCTTGTAGGCCTCACCGCCCTAATCGTCGGCGGCGTCGGTGTTGCCAATGCCGTCACGGCCTATCTTGATTCAAAACGCGAGGTGATCGCGACCTTCAAGAGCATCGGCGCGACGGGCGGCTTCGTCTTCACGATTTACATCATCCAGATCCTGATGATTTCGTCGATCGCGGTTGCGCTCGGTCTCATCATCGGCACATTTATCCCGCCAATCGCGGGCTTCTTCCTGCGCGACGTACTGCCGGTTGAGATCGACACGACGATCCACCCGCTGGCATTGGCACTCGCCGCCGTTTACGGCTTCCTGATGGCTCTCGTCTTCGCGCTTTGGCCCCTTGCCCGCGCCCGCGACATCCCACCGACGGCACTCTTCCGGGATTTCGAAAGCGGCGGCAGGCTCCCACGCATCGGCTACATCGTGGCGCTCCTCGCGCTCATCGGGGCATTGCTCGCGCTTGCGGTTGGCCTTTCGGAAAACCAGCGCATCGCAGCTTACTTCGTTGTCGGGACGCTCGGCGCCTTCGCGCTCCTGCGTATCGTCGCCCTCGGCATCATGGCGCTCGCCAAACGCCTGCCTCGCATGCGGTCGACCGAATGGCGGCTTGCGATCGGAAACATCCATCGGCCGGGCGCGATCACGCCCTCCGTCGTCCTTTCCCTCGGCCTTGGCCTGTCGCTCCTCGTCACCATCGCGCTGATCGACGGCAACTTGCGCAATCAGCTGACCTCATCCCTCGCCGACGAAGCACCGAGTTTCTTCTTCGTCGACATCCAGAACCACGAGATCGAGAGTTTTGAGACGCTGCTGACAGACAATGCCGCCGGCGCAACCATCGAGCGCGTGCCCATGATGCGCGGTTTCTTCGTCGACATAGCGGGCCAGAAGCCGGAAGAAATGGTGGTCGACCCCGGCAGCGCATGGGCACTGCGCGGCGACAGGGGCATCACCTATTCGGCGAAAATTCCGGACAACTCCGAACTCCTCGAAGGCGAATGGTGGCCGGAGGACTATGACGGCCCGTCCCTTGTTTCATTCGATGAAGAAATCGCCCGCCATTTCGGCCTCACAATCGGCGACACGATCACCGTCAATGTTCTGGGCCGCGAGATCGTCTCCACCGTTGCGAGCACCCGCAAGATCGAGTGGCAGTCGCTCGCCATCAACTTCGTGATGGTCTTCTCGCCGAACACCTTCGCAGGCGCCCCCCACGCCCACCTCGCAACGCTGACCTATCCCGATGAGGCGACGCCGGATCGCGAATTCGCCCTCATGAAGAACGTCGTCACAGCCTTTCCAACGGTCACAACGGTGCGGGTGAAGGACGCTCTCGAACGCGTGGCAGATGTGGTCGGTCAGCTCGCCTGGGCGATCCGCGGCGCGTCTGGAGTCACGCTCTTATCTTCCATTCTAGTGCTCGCAGGCGCGCTCGCCGCGGGCCATCGCACACAGATCCATGACGCAGTGATCTTAAAGACCCTGGGCGCCACCCGCTCACAGCTTTTGAAAGCTTATCTCATCCAGTTCACGCTGCTCGGCCTGATCACCGCGGTCTTCGGCATCCTCTCCGGCACCATAGCCTCGTGGTTTGTGGTCGAAACCATTATGGATGGCGATTTCACTTTCTTACCTTCCGCAGCGTTTTCAGCCGCTTTCATTGCCCTTTTATTGTGCATTTCGCTCGGATTGATCGGCACATGGCGCATATTGGGTCAGAAAGCCGCACCTCTTTTGCGAAATGAGTAACATTACCGACGAAAAGACGCGCTAAGATTTAATCTTAACTGGAAACGGCAGGTTTTAACGCTTGAGAATTTTTCCAAGCATCACCATATTCCAGTGTAACTGGGTGTAGTGTATAACAAGCCCATTGGTTTTGGTTTCAACAGCTTACGGATTCAAAGGGATTTTTCGATGGCTGACATGGAAAGACAAGTACAGTACGGCAACCGCGCCCGCGTCGATGAAGGCATCGATCAGGGTCTGCGCTCTTACATGCTGTCCGTTTACAACTACATGGCCGTGGGCTTGCTCATCACAGGCGTAGCTGCTTATGGCATGTATTCAGCGATGGTCGGGAACCCCGAGCTCGCGCAAACACTCTTCGGCAGCCCGCTGAAATGGGTCGTGATGCTCGCACCGCTTGCTTTCGTGATGGTGCTTTCTTTCGGCATCCACAAAATGAGCGTCAGCACAGCGCAACTGGTCTTCTGGACCTACGCCGCTGTCATGGGCGTCTCCATCTCATGGATCCTGCTTGTGTTCACCGGCGAAAGCGTCGTGCGCACATTCTTCATCACGGCAGCCTCCTTCGGCGCGCTCAGCCTCTACGGTTACACGACAAAGCGCGACCTCTCCGGCATGGGCTCATTCCTTTTCATGGGCTTGATTGGCTTGATCCTCGCATCAGTCGTCAACTTGTTCCTGCAGTCGAGCGCAATGCAGTTCGCGATCTCCGTGATCGGTGTTCTGATCTTCGCAGGCCTCACAGCCTATGACACGCAGCGCATCAAGGAGATGTATTTCGAAGGTGACGGCGCACTGGCTCAAGGCCGCAAGGCGATCATGGGCGCGCTGAGCCTCTACTTGAACTTCGTGAACATGTTCATGTTCCTGCTCCAGTTCCTGGGCAACCGCGAATAGAGACGGGTTCAAATTTGAACAAAAAAGAGGCGGTCTTCGGATCGCCTTTTTCTTTTGCGTCGACGCTTCGTCTGCTAACAGGACACAATGTCCTTCACGATCCGCAACGCAACACTCGACGACATCGCGGCCATCACCGCGATATATCGCGACCACGTGCTCACAGGCCTGGAATCGTTTGAATACGACCCACCAGATGAAACAGAAATGCGCCGCCGCATGGAAGGTATCTGGGCCACAAAATGCCCTTACATCGTTGCTGAAGAGGAGGACCGCATCGCGGGCTACGCCTATGCGATGATCTTCAAGGAGCGGCCCGCTTATCGTTTCGGGGTGGAGGACTCGATTTACCTCGCTAAAGACGCAATGGGCCGAGGCATGGGCACAGCTTTATTGACGGAGCTGATCACCCTTTGCGAAGCGGCAGGCTTCCGCCAGATGATTGCAATCATCACGCGCCTCGACCCGCCCGTATCCGTCAACCTTCACAAGAAGCTGGGTTTTGTCGAACAAGGCATTCTGGAAAATGTCGGCGTCAAAAACGACCATTGGCTCGATGTCGTCTATATGCGCCGCTCCCTTGGCGAGGGCGCTTCCACCATCCCGACAGAAGAGATTTAAGGCACGCGTCTAGGGTTCAGACCTATGAATGAGGTCGGAACCCTAGTCCACAACGCGCAGATGCCGCTTTGCTTCCAGGACCTTCAGAACCTGCCGCAAGTCATGACCGCGCTTCAAAATCATGCCGGTGGTGTTCATAACGCTGTAAGCCCCTTGCCTGCGCGCAAGCTTCGGATCCTTCTCAATGCGATAAACGGGCATTTCACTCGTCCGCTTGAAGATGGAAAAAACGGCACGGTCGGGTTGAAAATCCATGGCGTAATCCCGCCACTCCCCATCTGCGACACGGCGACCGTAGACTTTCAAAATTTCCGAAAGCTCGCGCCGATCAAAGGAAACCTGATGAGGAAGCTTGGCTTTCGCACCCTCTGACCGATCTTTGCGCTCTTGTGAAGCCCCATCGCCATCACGGGTTCGCAGTTGGATGACATCGCCTTGCGATGAACTTTCGATCAAAGGAAGGTGATTATCTTGCGATTCCTCT
>JBCBTO010000195.1:0-4092 GCA_039818625.1 Pseudomonadota bacterium | reverse complement strand
CCCGGCGCTCGCCATGAAGCTGTTTGATTGCCGGTTGATTTGTGACACTTCAAAAAGTGTCAGTTCCGCCTGTTCAGGTTCGACCACAACGTCCGGCTGGTCGCGTTCCACAATCCGAACGGACGCTCCGTTGAGGCGAACGGTTGCAACCTCTAAGCGTCGCTTCAGGAGCGCAGACCAGTTCGGCGTCACGTTGACGCTTCGCGCGTCAATCGAAAGGGCTTCGTCGGCGCTTTCAAGCGCAAGACCGGCCACCTTCAAAGTCCCACCACCGTCAGCGGAAAAATCGAGACTGACGGTGTCAAGCCGCACGGTGAATGCTCCGGCGGCACGTTCATTGATTGCGGCCTCCAGACGGGCTCGGACCCATTCAAGGTCTTCCCCATTGGCCAAAATGTAAAAAAGCCCCGCCCCCGTGGCGATCACCAAGATCACAAAGCCGAACAGACAAAACCGCACAGCACGCCAGATCGGCCGGCGCGGCCGTTTCGGCGTCAGAGTGTCGGAAGGACTGTCTTTTTTCTCCACGATGTTCAGATAGCCCGGCAGTTTTCGATTATTGTGAGCGACCGGCGTATTGAAGAAATGCTGCACACTTGGCAAACGCCGCAGCACACCTATGTGCCGATTAAGCGATCTAAGCAAATGATTGCTTCATATCATTATTAAAGGTTTAAACACCAGTTTTCCAGCCCGCCCCGTGTGACGAATTGCTTATCCATTGGGCAGCAGAAGCATTTGAAGGAAGAAGGACGATGAACGAAGGCGATCTTGCACCAGACTTCACACTGCCAGGTGATGGAGGCGAGACGATCAAGCTGAGCGCATTCAAGGGAAAGAAGGTCGTTCTTTACTTCTATCCAAAAGACGACACACCGGGCTGCACAAAGGAAGCAATCGGCTTCAGCGAAATGAAAGCGCAATTTGAGGATGCAGGCGCGGTTATCATCGGCATGTCGCCCGACAGCGCCAAAAAGCACGACAAGTTCATCGCCAAACACGATCTCAAAATCTCGTTGGCCGCCGACGAGGAAAAAGAGGCCTTGGAAGCCTATGGCGTCTGGGTTGAAAAAAGCATGTACGGAAAGACATATATGGGCGTCGAGCGGTCGACATTTTTGATCGATGAAGACGGCAAGATCGCGAAGGCCTGGCGGAAGGTCAAAGTGCCGGGCCATGTGGAAGCTGTTCTGGAAGCGGTGAAAGCCGCCTGAGAACGCGGAGAGCTTGCAAGCTCTCCGCCAAGCACTTGACGCGCAGCGCTTCTCCAACCCATGTAGCCGCGTGAATCAAAGCGCATGGGGCGAAAACCAGTATGGCGACATCATCTGACACGTTGGAGCGGGCGGCGGTCGCCATCGTCCGCGAGGCCGACCTCGAAGCAAAATGTGACCTCGCGCACAAAACCGCCAGAAAGTGGTTTGGACGAACCCTTTCCCTGACGGGCGGCGTTGCCGAAACCCTACCGGAGCGGCCCGGACGCCCTGAAAAGCCGGACCTTCTGACGCCGCGACAAATGCCCAAGCGGTCGATCACAGGCGAAAAAGGCCGCATCGCCCTCGTCCATTCGCTGGCGCACATCGAACTCAACGCCATTGATCTCGCATGGGACTTGATCGCGCGATGCACCCGCCTTCCCATGCCTCGCGCCTTTTTTGACAACTGGGTGCAGGTCGGCCTTGAAGAGGCGAAACACTTCCGTCTCCTAAGCGGACGTCTTCAGGAAATGGGAACGTTTTACGGCGCCCTGCCCGCACATGACGGGCTTTGGCAGGCGGCGGAAGAAACAGGCCATAATCTCATTTCAAGGCTTGCTATTATCCCCCTCGTCCTCGAAGCGCGCGGCCTCGACATTGCCCCGCCGATGCTCGAAAAAATCAGGCAACAAGGGGATGACAAGACCGCCGCGATCCTCGAAATCATCTACCGAGATGAAAAGAAGCATGTCGCCATCGGAACCAAATGGTTCCTGTTTGCATGTGAACGGCATGGGCTGAAACCGGAGCCAACCTTCCACGACATGGTGCGAAGGCATTTCAAAGGGAGCCTTCGCCCGCCCTTTAACGACAAGGCGCGCTCCGAGGCGGGGCTCACGCCGGGATTTTACAAGCCACTCGCTGGGCTTACAGCGCTTTGAATGTCAACTGAAGCCAATCAGCGCTTAGTTGGAAGACGCCGCAAAGGAACGCTTTATTAACCATAATTTTGGATGGTGAAGAGGTATCACTGTCTCAATTTATGCGGGTGTTTTATGGAAAGTCCGTCGTCACCAAAGGTCAAAAAACAACCTTTTGGACGTCGTAAAGACATCCACCGGATCATCCTTGCCAAGGGAGATTCTGTCACCAGCGTCACCATTCATCCGGCGGTGGCCTTCGTTACAGTCCTCGGCATTGCAGCGCTTGGCTTGGCCTATCTCGCGGCAACCGGATACCTGATCTTCCGTGATGATCTCATCAATGCTTCAGTCGTCCGTCAGGCAAAACTACAGCACGCATATGAAGACCGTATTGCCGTTTTGAGAACAGAGATTGACCGCATTGCAAGCCGACAGATGCTGGATCAACGCTCCGTTGAAAACAAACTCGACCGGCTTTTGGGTCTGCAGGATTCCGTGACAAAACGGGGAGACGTGGTGAAAGCGCTTGCAAGTTCTGCAAGCACCTTTGGCTTGGTAATACCGCAAAGCGCCCCCTTGCCGAGGCCACGACCGACAGCATCGTCCGACCACGCGAGCATCTCATCTGAGCCCGGCACGTCGCGCAGCATTCAGGCCTCTTATGCCAGCGAAGACACATCCGCGTCTTCCGCCTTCTCGCTCGCCCTTGACCCGAAGAGCATTACTGGCTCAACCTCTTTGAGCGCCGACCGGGCAAGCGCGATCGATTTTGACCAGCTGGAACGGCAGATTGCAGATCGCGACCGCAAGCAGCTCGCAACCCTCCAATGGATGACCAAACAGGCAAGTCAGTCGGCAACCAGACTGTCATCAACAATCCGCGCCTTGGGTTTCAAGCCGTCGAAAGGTCCCACGCCTTCAGAAGCAGGTGTTGGCGGCCCGTTTGAAGAACTCTCCGCATTTGATTCCATAGCCTTTGACCAGTCGGTCCTCGCCCTTGAAGAAACGTTGAACCACCTGAACAGACTGAAAAGACAGGTTGCCGTCTTCCCGCTTCGAAAGCCGATGAAAGTCGGAACCCGGTCGAGTGCCTTCGGGCGACGCCTGGATCCGTTTTTGAAACGCTACGCCATGCATTCAGGCGTCGATTTCCGGGCACCAAAGGGCTCCGGTGTCTATGCCACAGCCCCCGGCAAGGTCGTAAAGGCGGGTTGGCATGGCGGTTATGGTCGCCTGGTCGAAATCGAACATGCAAACGGCCTCACGACGCGCTATGCCCATCTCAGCAAAATGCGTGTCTCAGCCGGGGTCCACGTATCAGCCGGTCAGAGAATTGGCGATGTTGGAAGCTCAGGTCGCAGCACCGGCCCGCATCTTCACTACGAAACGAGAGTGAGCGGCCAAGCGGTAAATCCATCAAAATTCCTGAAAGCAGGATCAAAGGTCGCCGACCTGTTATAAAGACGGCGCTACTAAACCGGTCGCCGAACAGCGCAAACTTTTCTTTATTTGAAAAAAGTCAGACGGCAAACTTGGATTGAGTTATGCCGCAGCAATTTGGTGCTGCACATAGTTGCGGGCAGCATCACGCGCGGTTTCAGATGCAAACCGCCGCAGCATGGCGAGAAGCCCGTCCATATCCTGTGAACTCACACTTTTGTAGCGCTCTAAAATGCGCTCGATCATAATGCGGGTGAAGCGATATTGATCTTTCACATCGACCACCTCGCCCTCCTCAACATAAACGTCAAAGGCAATGGCAAAGGCCGGATAAGCTTCTTCGGGCAAGCCTGCGCGGACGTAGACAGATTTGAGACCACGCCTGGAGCGATCATTCAAAAGCGCCAGAATGCGCGCGCGCGACACACCGGATAAATCGGCGAGCGCTTCGACGAAGAACAGGATCTGACCGGCGCAAATTGCACGCAACAACAAAACGGTCGTCATTTGACCGGTCTCGCGCAAATGCTCGA
>JBCBTO010000194.1:0-4106 GCA_039818625.1 Pseudomonadota bacterium | reverse complement strand
CATCGGCATCAAACGGATCGAGGCGAGTGCAACGGCAAAGACGGTCGCGTAAAACGGCACATCCGTCAAAATCGCCCCCGCAACCACAACTGCGCTCGGCAGAGCCCAGGTTGATACCGCGAGAAACATGGCCTGCCAGACCGACATGCCAGTTTCAGCGGTCAACCCGCCAAAGCCGACGAAGGACATGATCAAAATGAGAGCGGGGATTGAAAAAAGCTGCTTGGCACCGTGGAGAAACCATCCAAGGGATGTCTTGTTCATCTCACGGTGCGAAGAAATCTCAGCCATGACCTTGGGCGTAAAGCAAACGCCGCTCGCATGGCAAGCGGCGTCTTTTCAAGTTGCACGGGCAAACGCCACGTTTATTTGCGGATGCCTTCAACCTCAAGCGCCAGTTCAACGGTGCCTTTTGCGACCGGATGCGGCATGCCGAAATCAGCGGGCACAATCGATGTTGTGCCGGTGAAACCCTGGCGGAACCCGCCCCAAGGATCATCACCGCCACCGATATAGGTGACATCGAGATCGACAGACTTCGTCACACCACGGATGGTGAGATCGCCCGTGATAATGGCTGTCTTGTCACCCGTCTTTTTGACGCCAGTGCTGACAAACGTCGCCTTGGGATGGTTGGTGACGTCAAAGAAATCGGCACTGCGCAAATGGTTATCGCGCTCGCCATGGTTGGAGTTCAGCGAATTGGTTTCGATCTCGACGGACACTTTCGCTGATTCCGGATTGGTCGGATCAAAATCAAAGGATCCGGTGAACACGTCAAAGCGCCCGGTCAAAAAGGAATATCCAAGATGCAGCGTCTTGAAATTGATGGCGGCATGCGCGCCTTCGGTGTCAATGACATAGCTTTCCGCAAAGGCAGCGCTCGAAAGCGACAGCGACAAAGCAGCAGCAAGAATGGTTTTTTTGATCATCGTTTCATCTCCTATTTCAACGATTGGGGAATTTCGGAAGGCACGCGCCGCACGGCCTTTTGACCACCACCCACCGTCATGGAGCGTAACACGTCGTCACGCTTGAAAAAGTGGTGATAAAGCGCCGCGAGCGCATGGGCGGATGCAATGGCGATCACAACGAACGCGGTATAGTAGTGAATTTGCCCGGCGATCGCCTCCAGCCCCTTTTGCGTGATCACCGATGGTACGGAAAACAACCCGAACACATTGATCGCGCGACCATCAGCCGTCGAAATCAGATAACCAGACACCATTAAAAGGAACAAAAGCGGATAAAGCACCCAGTGAACGAAAGTGGACGCGCGCTGTTCAAGCACGCTCACCCCCCCATGGGACGGCTTGCGGTTTAACGCCCGCCAAGCAAGACGAACGACTAGAAGGCCGAGCAGAAAAATACCAACCCCTTTGTGAATATCAGGAGCGGTCTTATAATAGGGGCTGTAATAGTCGAGATCGCGCATCCAAAGTCCGAGGGCGAACATGGCGACAATTGAAATCGCCATGAGCCAGTGAATGACGCGACTGACCCAGCCATATCCGGTCTGTGTGTCGAACATCTCACACCCTTTCCAAGCGTTCTGTGTTGCACAGTAAACTGGCCCGTCCGGCAATCAACCTCAAGATCGGGAACGGTTGACAGTTTGTCGACGTCTCATGACAGGACCTGAAACGGAAAAACCGACCGGCTTGTGACAAAGCCGATCGGTCTGATGTCTTATCATCTCGCAAGGGAGACAGATCTATTCGGTTTTCAGCGGAACCTTAGGGACTGGGCTTCCACCGTCCCCTTTCTTGCCCTTCGGGGCGGGTGCCTTTTTGGCAGGTGCCCGCGAGCGTTTCGCAGACGCCTTGGCCCGTTTCGGTTTCACCGTTTCCTTTTTGGGCGGCACCGGCGTGTCTTCGACGGATTCCAGAAGAAGACCGGACCCGCCCTCCTCCATGTGCTCGACCGACACTTTCACAATGCCACCTTTCTTGAGCTTGCCGAAGAGCACCTCGTCGGCAAGCGGCTTCTTAATGTGCTCCTGAATGACGCGGGCGAGTGGGCGAGCGCCCATGAGTTCGTCATAGCCCTTGTCGGCGAGCCATTCGACCGCCTCATCAGTGAGTTCGAAGGTGACCCCGCGCTCTGACAACTGAGCCTCAAGCTGAATGACAAATTTGCGCACGACCTCGAAGACCACCTTTTTCGGCAGCGAACCGAAGGAGATGATCGCATCAAGGCGATTGCGGAACTCAGGCGTGAAGAGCTTGTTGATCGCTTCCTCGTCATCACCTGTACGTTTCGTACTACCAAAGCCGATGGCCGCCTTTTGCATGTCCGCAGCGCCCGCATTCGTCGTCATGATGAGGATCACATTGCGGAAATCCACGGCCTTGCCGTTGTGGTCGGTCAGCTTGCCATGGTCCATGACCTGCAACAGGATGTTGTAAAGGTCTGGATGCGCCTTCTCGATCTCATCAAGCAGCAATACGCAATGCGGATGCTGGTCGACGCCATCGGTCAGAAGTCCGCCCTGATCAAACCCGACATAGCCGGGAGGCGCACCGATCAACCGCGAGATCGTGTGACGTTCCATGTATTCAGACATGTCGAACCGCAACAGTTCCACGCCGAGAACACTGGCCAGCTGACGGGCAACCTCCGTCTTGCCGACCCCTGTCGGGCCGGAAAAGAGATAATTGCCAATCGGCTTATCCGGCTCGCGCAAACCCGCACGGGCGAGCTTGATCGCGGACGACAAAGCGGTGATCGCATCGTCCTGCCCGTAGACCACACGCTTCAGGCTGGTCTCAAGGTTTTCAAGCACCTCAGCATCATCTTTCGAGACGGATTTCGGCGGGATGCGGGCCATCGTCGCGATGGTCGCCTCGATGTCTTTGACACCAATCGTCTTTTTGCGCTTGGACTTCGCCACGAGGTTCTGCGACGCGCCCGTCTCATCGATCACATCAATCGCTTTATCCGGCAGCTTTCGGTCGCCGATATACTTAGCGGAGAGTTCAACCGCCGACTTGATCGCATCATTGGTGTATTTCACCGCGTGATAATCTTCATAATAAGGACGCAAGCCCTTCAGGATATCGATCGCATCCGGGATTGTCGGCTCATTCACATCAATTTTCTGGAACCGACGGACGAGCGCCCGGTCTTTTTCGAAAAACTGGCGATATTCCTTATAGGTCGTTGAACCGATGCACCGAATAGTGCCCGACGCAAGGGCCGGTTTCAAAAGGTTCGACGCGTCCATGGCCCCGCCCGATGTGGCACCGGCACCGATCACGGTATGAATTTCGTCAATGAACATGATAGCGCCGGGATATTCTTCGATCTCCTTGACGACCTGTTTCAGACGCTCTTCAAAATCACCCCGGTAGCGCGTTCCTGCCAGGAGCGTACCCATATCGAGCGAAAAGATTGTGGCATCCTTCAAAACGTCTGGCACATCATCGTCCACAATCCGCTTCGCGAGGCCCTCGGCGATGGCCGTTTTGCCAACGCCCGGATCACCCACAAACAGGGGATTGTTCTTCTGCCGCCGACACAACACCTGAATGGTCCGCGAAATCTCCGTGTCACGACCGATCAGCGGATCAATCTTGCCATCGACAGCTTTCTGGTTGAGATCAACGCAATATGCTTCGAGCGCATCGGCTTTCTTGCCGTCATTTTCGCCAGCGCCATCGCCGACACCGCCCTCATCTTCCGAACCGCGCACGGGCTTCGCTTCGGACATGCCGGATCGTTTCGCGATGCCGTGGCTGATGTAATTGACCGCGTCATAACGCGTCATGTTCTGTTCTTGCAGAAAATAAGCCGCATGGCTTTCGCGTTCGGCGAAGATTGCGACGAGCACATTGGCACCGGTTACCTCATCGCGTCCGGACGACTGGACGTGGATGACCGCACGCTGGATAACGCGCTGAAAGCCTGCCGTCGGTTTCGATTCATCATCGAAATTCGTGATCAGATTGGAAAGTTCCGTATCCACATACTCGGTCAGATCTTCCCGCAGCTTTTCGAGATTGACATTGGACGCCTGCATAACGGCGGCGGCGTCCTTGTCATCGACAAGCGCAAGCAGCAAATGTTCGAGCGTGGCATATTCCTGTCCACGTTCGTTGGCGTAT
>JBCBTO010000193.1:0-4170 GCA_039818625.1 Pseudomonadota bacterium | reverse complement strand
TTTTGGATCGTCTCGGTCTTCAAGCCGTTATCGTTCAGGATGTGGACATTGCGCTTGTTAAAAAGGCCGGTGAGACCGGCCAACCCCGACACGAAATCGGTCTGCGATCCGCAACGCTGGTGCGTGATGATCCCGAACAAACGGACGACCTTCGCCAGAACATCGTCATTCACACGGAGCAGAACGGCGGTCGTGGCCTTAGCTTGCGTGTCAGCCACGTGAAAGAGAAGGCGACCGGTAAAAGGGCGTTCCTTTTTGACGTTGAAAATGTCGTCGCGGCGAATTTCATCGAGCGATTGAACCGGCCCGATTATCCGATCAAAGTCGACGTGCCCTTTTCCCTCAATGGCCGGATTTTAACGTCTGGGACGAATGACCTCGAGCAGGCCGAGTTGCAGGTTGTTGCGGGCAGCGGCGTGTTCACCACGGGACCGAAATCCGACATTGCGGTCACGAGTGGTGAGTTGAACCTCATCCTTAATCGCCGTTCGCAGAGTATTCTTGTCAGCCCATCACCTTTTGTCTTCACCGACAGCAATCTTTCCGTCGAGGGCGAAATCAAGCTGCCCGAGAGACTATCGGACCCCTACAGTTTTTCGCTCTTTGCGAGCGACAGCACCATCAGCATGAGCGATGTGGATGGGGCGCCGGTGGTTGTCGACAGAATTTCTGCCGTCGGCGCGTTTCAACCCATGCACAAACTCATCTCTGTGAGTGACTACAAGCTGAAAGCGGGTGAGGTGTTGCTTACTGCTTCAGCGGCGTTCGGTTTTGATGGCAAAACACCGTCCATGGCGATGGCCGCTGATGTGAACGAGACGCCGGTGCTTGTTCTTAAACAATTATGGCCAGTCTTCATCGCGCCGTCGGCTCGCAAATGGACCATCAACAACGTCCAAAAAGGCACCGTTTCCAACGCGAGTTTCAACGCGTCCGTGCAGACTGGTGTCTTGGGCAATCTGCGCAAGGGAGCAAACCTTGCACCTGACGAGATGCAGCTCGATTTCGAGATGCGCGATGCGTCTTTCCGCTCGTTTGGCGAGTTTCCGAGCATTGATAATGCCACAGTCGAGGGCAAAACCCGCGGGATTGCTTTTACGGCGGATGTGACTGATGCCGATGTGCTTTCCGATTATGGTGATGTGTTGGCGCTCAAGAGTGGTCGTTTTCACATTGCAGACACGCGGTTTCCAGGGCCAAAAGCCGAGGTCGATTTTGAGGTGGAAGGCGATGCAGATGATCTTGGCAGTGTTGCCAATCGCGAGCCTGTGAGAGCACTCGACCGCGCCGAGCTCAAACCCGAAGGCCTTGAAGGGAAAGTTGCGGCGTCCGTCGCCGTGTCATTCCCATTGCGGGCTGACATCTCGCATAGTGACGTCGATTGGCAAGCTGCGCTTGACGTAAAAGACTTTTCAAGCCCCCGCCCACTCGAAGGACGCATCGTTGAAAATGCCGATGCCACGATAACACTTGACGCCGAGCGTATGACCATCACGGGTAAGGGGGAGATCGACGGCATACCGGCTGATATTGATCTCAGTCAGGCGCTTGATGGTTCGCAAAGCCGTCCATCCATGGCGGTGAAAGTCGAGTTGAGCGATAAAGATCGCAAGAAACTCGGCATTGATTTCGGGCAATATCTCACCGGCCCTCTCGCTGTGACTATCGATCAGTCGGGCGAAGATGGGGAAGATGGCCAACTCTATAACGTCGATCTCGGCCGAGCTACGATCGCCCTCGATTTCCTGGGGTGGAGGAAAGCGTCCGGTGTTCCGGCCACCGCATCGCTGCGCATCATCAATGATGAGAAGGGCGTTCGGGTTCGCGATTTCAAGCTGAAGGGCGATGGGTTTGGCGGCGAAGGCCGGGTAGACCTCGCCCTTGACGGCACGATCCGCGCGCTCGCCCTTTCAAAACTTAGCTTGCGACCGGGGGATAACATCTCTGTCTCGGCAAAACTGCGATCAGAGAATATCTATGAGGTCGATATCACGGGGCGACGGTTCGATGCCCGGTCTTTGATCAAGACCGCCAGCGAACCGACAGGTGTGAAGGATGCCTCAAAGTATCGTTATAAGATCAAGGCGAAGGTTGGCGAGGTCACCGGGTTTCAGAAGGAGGTTGTCTCCGATCTTGCGACCAGCGTTGCTCTGCGGGGCGCGACCGTCCTGAAGCTCGATCTTGTCGGTAACATCGGAAACGCCAATAAGCCTTTTTCTATCCGTTATGGCAGCGCTGGCAGCAAGGGCGATGTCCTGTCGGCGCGCGGCAGCGACGGCGGCGCTCTTCTGCGTTTTGCCAATCTCTATTTCCGGGCCTTTGGTGGTGTGTTCGCCGTCAATGGGGCTCGGGCTCCGGGCTCCAAAACGCTCGTCGGCAAGCTTGCGATGAACGGCTTCACCCTCGTCGAAGAGCCCGCCCTTAAGGGCATCACCACAACGCAAAACGCAGCGGGCCAGTCGGCTGTGCCGTTTAACGTGCTCGCGATCGATTTCACAGAGCGCGACAGTGTCGTTGAGGTGACCAAGGGCCTTCTAAGTGGCGACGAAGTCGGAGGGACGTATAAAGGTATCTTGAACCGTCGGACCAAACAGGTTCAGTTCACCGGCACCTATGTGCCCGCTTACGTCATCAACAACTTCTTCACAAAAATCCCGATTGTTGGCCTCGCCCTTGGCAATGGTCAAAGGGAGGGGCTGATCGGTGTCACCTTCAAGGTGGAAGGTTCGATTGCCAAACCCAAGGTGACCGTCAACCCGCTTTCCGCGCTCGCGCCCGGCTTTTTGCGGCAACTCTTCAAGTTCCGGCAAACGAATTAGACCGGTTTTACAAGCACGTGTTTCTTCTTGCCGAGCGACAGCTTGATGAGACCGTCTTTCACGTCGGCGTCGGTTAGGGTGCGGCGTTCGTCATTCGTGGCGACATCGTTGATTTTTACCGCGCCACCCTTCACCTGCCTGCGCGCTTCGCCGTTTGAGGCACAAAGACCGGCCTGAACATAAAGCGCGAGCATGCCAATCCCGCCTTTGAGGTCGTCGGCTTCAATCTCGATGGTCGGGAGGTTTTCCGCGACCGCCCCTTGCTCGAAGGTTTTTTCCGCAGTCTCCTGCGCTGTTATTGCCGCCGCTTCGCCGCGCATAAGTTTGGTGGCCTCGAAGGCGAGGACTTTTTTTGCTTCATTGATCTCAGCCCCCTGAAGCGCGCCGAGACGCTTGATTTCATCCATTGGCAAAAGCGTGAAGCGCATCAGGAAGCGTTCGACATCGGCGTCTTCCGTGTTGCGCCAGAATTGCCAGTAGTCATAGGCCGAAAGCCGCTCCTCATTGAGCCAGACGGCCCCGTCGGCGGTTTTGCCCATTTTTGCACCTGATGCGGTCGTGAGAAGTGGCGTTGTCAATGCATAGAGTTGTGAATTCGTCAGCCGTCTTCCAAGGTCGACACCGGATACGATGTTGCCCCATTGATCCGACCCGCCCATTTGAAGTGCACAGCCGTACCGCCTGTTCAGTTCAACGAAGTCATAGGCCTGAAGGCACATGTAATTGAATTCGAGAAAGGACAGATGCTGCTCCCTCTCAAGTCGCAGCTTCACCGAGTCGCGCTGGAGCATCTGATTGACAGAGAGATGCCGCCCGACGTCGCGCAGAAAGTCGATGTATTTAAGATCGAGGAGCCAGTCCGCATTGTCAGCCATGACCGCATCGTTCGCCGCCTCACCGAAGCGTAGCAGGCGGTCAAATGCCTTTTTGATACCAGCTTTATTCGTTTCAATGACGTCCGCTGTCAAAAGCTGGCGGGACTCATCCTTGCCAGAGGGGTCGCCCACCCGTGTCGTGCCGCCGCCCATCAAAGCAATCGGCTTGTGACCGGTCGCCTGAAACCAGTGAAGCATCATGATCTGGATGAGACTTCCCACATGCAGGCTGTCGGCGGTGCAGTCAAAGCCAATATAGGCGGTCACCTGTTCGCGCGCGAGAAGGGTGTCGAGACCGTCTGCGTCGGAACACTGGTGAATGAAGCCGCGCTCTTCCAGCACGGACAAAAACTCGGATTTGTAACCGCTCATTGTCATTTTCCCTTGGGAGGCTGGCAAACGCAGGATGCGCGTTTGCCCGTTCGGCCATGGGGTGATTAGACGGTTTCAATCCGTTTTGCAAAGACGTCTGCCGA
>JBCBTO010000192.1:0-4238 GCA_039818625.1 Pseudomonadota bacterium | reverse complement strand
GAAATGCTGTTCCCTCGTGCCCATTTCTGGATCACATCGGGTGCCCAGCTTGGGGCCCACTCAAGGTCGCTTAAACAAAGGGCTGAACATGACACGCACAATTTCTCCGCGCGGTCCCCTCTTTTCAAATCCGCTTCTGCTTGGGTTTGACGATATTGAACGGTTGTTGGAGCAAGTTTCCAAAAACGGCAATGACGGCTATCCGCCATATAATATCGAACAGATCGGGGACGATGGTGGCGCGCTTCTGATCCGTATTACCCTTGCCGTTGCAGGGTTTACCGAAGACGATCTTGATATCACTCTTGAGGAAAATCAGTTGATGATCCGCGGCAAACAGGCGGATGATCCAAACCGTACATACCTGCATCGCGGTATCGCAGCGCGGCAGTTTCAAAGGACTTTCGTTCTGGCGGACGGTATGGAAGTGGGGCACGCGAACCTGAAGAACGGCTTGCTTGCCGTTGACCTTAAAAAGGTTCAGCCGGATCGTCTGGTGAAAAAGATTAAGATTTCACAGGTAGACTAAACCCAAAGCCCTCGTGCTTAAGAGAATCAGCTAGGGTTTTTATGTCGCTGTGGTGATTCGCCTCAATGCGCATCACCCAAGGTGCCGTCATGGTACAAGCCGTTGGGCGCGCGACGTTGCAGCTTAAGGAGGTGTGCCATGGCTCACTTGTTAGGACACTGCTCTGAAGGCGATTTCTCAGAAGAAGACTTGCGTCATCTGGGAGAAGAAGCTTTCGCTTACATTCGAGAACTTTCCGCAGACGACTTCGAGCAGCTCTATCCGGGCGTGCTCGATGGTGACGTGCCGTTCAAGCTCTATGCGCTTCTTGGGGCCGATGGCGAGCCATTGATGATTTCAGATGATCGGTCGGTCGCTGAGGCCAATGCCGATGAGCATGATCTCGAAATGGTCAGTTTGCACTGATTTCAACGAATTGTTCCAACGCCGTGTTGTCGAAGCCATTTCAGGGCTGATAACCTGTTAAGGCTTTATCAGGCAGCGTTTGAGGCCGTGATCTGGTCTGGCGGTGCGACCAGCAGTGAATACAACGCATCGCGTTCATCTGTCGCCCTGATTTTCTGAATGGTTTCTGCGCTGCGCAGAACGCGGGCGATCTTTGCAAGTGCCTTCAGATGATCCGCGCCAGCGCCCTCCGGCGCCAGCAAAAGAAAGATGATGTCGACCGGCTGATCATCAAGCGCTTCGAACTCGACGGGTTTGTCGAGGCGAGCAAACACGCCGAGGATGTGGTCGATCTTCTGTAATTTGCCGTGTGGTATCGCGACGCCGGAGCCAACGCCTGTGGACCCAAGCCGCTCGCGTTGCAACAAGATGTCGAAAATCTCGCGTTCACCCAATCCGGTCAGGTGTGCTGCGCGGTCGGAAAGCGCCTGAATCGCCTGTTTTTTACTGGAAGCCTTCAACGCGGGGAGGATCGCGTTTTCGCTCAGCAGATCTTTCAGATCCATCTTGTTTGTCCTGATCGGGTAGAAACAGATCATCGCGGGCATATTTCCGCAATGCCTCGTCTTACCTCATTATTTGTTGTCAATTTTGCGACGGATCAATCCAACCGATATTTCCGTCCTGCCGCTTGTGCAAAACGTTGATTTCGCCGCTATCCGGATTGCGAAATACATACACGTCTTGGTTGGCTAAGTCCATGGCCATGACCGCTGTACTCACCGTCATGGTGCGAATCGTGGTCTCGTTTTCCGCAATAATGGCCGGTGCAACATCATCGTCCTGGCTGCTGTCGTCATCATCGGCGGGGCCTGCGAGCACGTAAGCGGGCACCTGATGCGCCTTGCCGTTTGCATTGGCGCGGTGGTCTTTGAGTTTGCGCTTGTACCGGCGCAATCGCTTTTCGATGCGCTCGGCAGCACGGTCAAAAGCGGGGTGCGCGTCCGAGGCGGTGCCGTTTGCGACTAGGTCAATTCCGGTATCGAGATGGATTTTGCATTCCGTCTTGAAGGTTGATCCCTCTTTTTCAACGATGACGTGGCCGGTGTATCCACCGTCGAAATATTTTCCGACCGCCGCATCAATCTGGTCGCCGATATGCGTGCGCAATGCTTCGCCAACGTCTATGTTTTTTCCCGATACGCGTAAATTCATGCCTCAACCCTAGTTTTGTAGTCCGTGTTCCAACTGGGCACTGATAGCGCTTCGATGGACGTCGATTGTAGCGATTTCCGAGCGCCGCGCCAGTATTGTGGGGCAAAAAGTGCCGTTTCCTGGCTCTGCCGGATAAGTGTTTGACTTCATTCCTGGAAAACAGCACCCATCTCGCCGTCGTTTGCGTCTTATGCGTTTGACGACTTAACTTCGTGCAAGCGCGCGCTTTTCACGGCGTCGCTGAACGGAAGACGGGATGCGCAGCGCCTCGCGATATTTCGCGACCGTTCGCCGCGCGATGTCGATGCCGGATTCACGCAGCAAGGTGACGAGCGCGTCATCCGACAGTATCTTCTTCGGGCTTTCATCGTCAATCAATGTGCGGATGCGGTGGCGGACCGCCTCCGCCGAATGGGCCTCGCCGCCTTCTGCGGACGCAATGGCCGATGTGAAGAAATATTTCAGTTCAAATATGCCGCGCGGCGTCGTCATGTATTTGTTCGAGGTCACGCGGCTGACTGTTGATTCATGCATCCCGATGGCATCGGCCACCATTTTGAGATTGAGCGGACGCAAGTGAGAAACCCCCTTCATGAAAAACGCATCCTGCTGGCGTACGATTTCGGTCGATACTTTCAGGATCGTTTTGGCCCGTTGGTCGAGGCTTTTCACGAGCCAGTTGGCCGTTTGTAAACAGTCTGTGAGGTATGCTTTCTCGTCCTCGTTCTTCGCCGTCTTGTTCACAGTCGCATAATATGTCTGGTCGACGAGCACGCGCGGAAGGGTTTCCGCATTGAGTTCAATCGCCCAGCTGCCATCCGGTCTGGCCTGTACGGTGATGTCCGGGACGATCGTGTCCGCGAGCACGTTCTCAAACGCCTCGCCCGGCTTCGGATCAAGCGCCTTGATCTCGGCCACCATGTCCATGAGGTCATTGTTGTCGACGCCGCACAGGTCGCGCAGATTGTCAAAATCGCGCTTTGCCAGAAGATCGAGATTGTCGAGAAGGGCTGCCATTGCGGGGTCATAGCGGTTTTGCTCACGCAGTTGCAGGGCCAGACATTCCGGCAGACTGCGGGCGCAAACACCCGGTGGATCGAGGGTTTGCAAAATCTCAAGGGTCTGATCGACATAGGCCGGGTTGGCACCCAGAGTTTCGGCGATCTCGTCGAGGTCTGCGCGGATATATCCGGCCTGATCCACGCTGTCGATCAATGTCCTTGCGATCAGCAGTTGAGCGGGGTCGCGGATGACCAGACCCACCTGATTGTTCAGGTGGTCGGCCAAGTTAATGGTCTCGCTGACAAATGCTTCGAGATTGTAATCCTCGGTGCTGGCGCCGTTTGAGAGTGGACTTGTCTGGGCCGTGTCGCGACCCGTTACGCGGGCGTTTTCCATGCCAGCCTTGCCCGCGTCCTCCGGGAAGACATTTTCGGCATCCGTATCGAACGTGGCCGCAATCTCCTGCGGATTGGTCTCCAGCGACTTGTCCATCCACGTGGCGTCATCCGATGTCGCGAGCTCTGCGTTGAGCCGGTCGGCGTTTTCTGGAGCCGTGGTGTCCACGGCATCGCTTGGCGGGGTGTCATGGTCATCGGCGCGCTGAAGCAGCGGGTTTTTTTCAAGTTCCGCCTCGACATAGGTCGCAAGGTCGAGATGGGACAACTGCAGCAGTTTGATCGCCTGCATGAGCTGCGGCGTCATCACCAGCGATTGCGATTGTCTAAATTCCAGTCTCGGCGAAAGTGCCATGCCCACGTGTTTTCTTACGTTATGGAAACAAAAAGCTGGCGTTTGCCCAAACTGGCCCGCCTCTTGCTTGGGACGATAAAGCACAAATCCATTCAAAGTGTAAACGATCGTGAATGAGGCTCGGCTTTTTGTCGCAGAGATGCAACAGGACGTGTCGGACGGGGATGGTTTCAGGTTTTGAAGCGTCGAGCGGCCTTAAAGCGTGAACTGGTCGCCGAGATAGAGTCGGCGCACGTCCTCATTCGCGATGATCGTCTTGGGCGTGCCCTGCGTCAAAACTTTGCCGGAATGAATGATGTAAGCCCGGTCGATGAGACCCAGGGTCTCGCGCACATTGTGGTCGGTGATCAAAACGCCA
>JBCBTO010000191.1:0-4255 GCA_039818625.1 Pseudomonadota bacterium | reverse complement strand
GGATGGCGTGGCTGATGGACACCGCGAGCAGCGACGCCGCGATGCCGTGCCCGGTGACGTCGAGCAGGAAGACCGCGACCCGGTTGTCGCCAAGCGCGACGCTGCGCGGCAAAACCCGCCAATGAAACGTCTCAACCCAGACGTTCTCCGGCGCAAAGCCGCCCATGGCCCCACGGGTGCCAGGTGGTTTGCCAACGGATGACAAAAAGTCTGAAAGCGCCGCTGCCGCAGAGCTCTGGCCACCCGCGCTGCGTGTGCGGGATGCCGGGCCGCAATTTTCGATAACCCCTTCAA
The DNA here is from genome assembly GCA_039818625.1 of Pseudomonadota bacterium. Taxonomy (GTDB): domain Bacteria; phylum Pseudomonadota; class Alphaproteobacteria; order Rhizobiales; family JACESI01; genus JBCBTO01. The sequence goes on along the minus strand of JBCBTO010000191.1, from coordinate 3,961 downwards.
GATTGAGTTGATCGGCATTCGCTCTCGCCTCTGAGATCACGACAAACAGGCGTTCGTGTCCTGCGGAGTATCCGCCCGGACAATCGGAACACATCACCATGTCGTCACCAACAGGTACGGTCGTCGAGGCATCTTCGACACGCGTGTAAGTGGCGCTGACGCAAAACTTGGAATCGATATGGATGCGATTGATGTCACGGGCACCCTGACGCTGGCCACGGGCTGCAAAGCTGACAAGATCACATTGCTTGAGATCGTTCTGGTCAGTCAGCGATGCGTCCGGATCATAAGCATTGCGCCGCAGGATGGCCCGACATTCCCTGAGTGGATTTTGCTGATTGGTCAAAAGGCTCGGGTCGCTTGCACGCTGCACCGCCGTGATTTCAATCGGGCTCGGGTTGAGCAAAGAGGTGCTGTCCGAAACCGATTTCATAGTCGCCGCGAAACGCTCGGCATAGGCGATCTGGGCAAGTGTGGATGTCAGTCTTCCGGCATCACCATCCCACGGCAGGCCAAGCGGCTCACCGTTGAGCTGTGTCGCGTGGCCGAACCACACATCATCGCCAATCGCACGCACTTCAATGTCATAGTCGTCAGCGCTCACAGCAAACTGTACGCCTCCCTCGGCGTTGAAATCTGCGATCGCGCGCTCAAGCAACATCTGCTGATCGGAAAAGTCACGATCTGTGATGATGGGTGACAGTGTCACTGTGAGATCGACCGGCACGGCTGTTATGCGGGCAAAGCGCGCCTCATCTGGCAAGGAGCCGACCGGCTGGCAGAGCGTTGTTGCGTCAGGCACGCAATCATCGCCAATAGGTCGGATGTAGGAGGTGAGGGCGTCGACCTCCTCAACTTGCCCAAAGCCAATCACGGCATCTTTCGCAGCTGTCGCATCAGCCACAAGTTCAACGACCGTGCCCTCCGACAGACCGTGGACCAGTCCCGCATTGAGCAAATCGCCATCGACGGGATATTGCGTCACGCCGACTGTGTCAGCACCGCCAAGCACCACGCCATCAATGAGCGGGCCTTCCCAGAACGGGGTTTGCAATCGTGCAGCGCCTGGCACGCTGGTGTCGTTCATATCCGCAAGCACGCTTTGGAAAAGCTGGCGATAGGTAATCGCTCCGGTGGTCTGAAGGCGTTGGGCGAGCTTTGCGGTGAAAAGCCCGAACCACTGATCATCGCCACGGCTCTCGTCGCCTTGCCCGCCTGAGCTGAAATTGACTTCGCGCGCGAGTTCGTCGGCTTGTGCGGAATAAAATGCGATGAATTGGCCGAGTGTGGTATCCCTCGCATCCTTCAGGCCCAGCACCTTGTCGTCAGAGCCCACCTTCGAGGCTGATGGGTTAGTGTCGATACCGAGCACAGCTGGATCGATATACCGGTCCGCGGTGTTCAGGCTTCCGGCTCGAAGCCCGGTCCCCGAATGGCAGGAATCCATGATGAGCCAGACGTCAGCGCCTGTGGCCCGGATCGCTGAGACGGCATCACCAATTTCTTCGTCGACGATGGCATTGGGAATGCTAACTGTTCCGGGTTCAGCCCGTGTCACGTTACCTGGAAGGAAAACCTCATCGAAACCATCGGCTTCATCCCCATTGGCATCCGGCTGCCGGGTGCCGTGGCCGCTCATGTGAATGATGATGAAATCCCCATCGCGTGCGTCTTTGGCAAGCTTGGAAAATGAAGCGAGGATGTTCTGGCGGGTCGGCGCTTGAGCATTGTCCACCCCGTCAGCCACCAATCGGATGTCTTCAACACCGCGGCCTGTGAGCACATCTTGCAAAAGTCGCACGTCGTTGGCCGGACCGCGCAAATCTGCCAGTCCGATGGTTTCGTCATAGTCAGATACGCCGATGAGAAGTGCCTTGGTATCCGCCCGCGTGACGTCGACACTGATGATGAGCGCAGCGAAAATCATCACCACGAAGGTCAGGTGCCGCGTCGCTTTGAAAATACGTTTCATCAGTTTACTATTTGGCTGCCTGATGGCAAACGCGTGAATTAATCGATGTATAAACAGGGATGGTCGCAGTGACCATTGATGGGATAAAGTTTGCAGACATCCCTCCCTCAAGCAAGTTTTAATATTGAAGGCGCTAAAAAATGACGGACGTTATAGTAAGTCAGCGAATGATTTCTTCTCGTGTCGCACGCCTGACAATCTTGTGGTTCGGGTTGTTTGTTTTTGCCACACTTGTGGCGCCGAAAACGGCGTTCTCGGTGCCCGGACCTTTGTTCCAAACGGAACTTGCAGCGCTTTTTGAAGTGGATCAGGCGGCTGCGTTGGAGCGTCTTGATGACGAGATAGCGCCTGTTATTTCGAGTGCTGACCCGGATGTCAGGCTTCTCCAAACACTCTTTGAGCTCAAGGCGGATTTCCTTCAAACTGCGAACCGGAGAGAAGAGGCAGCGCGCACACTTGTCGATCTGGCACGCTTGTTATCAGCAAACCGCAGCCTGCTCGCCTCAGACCCGATACCGCATTTACGCCGGGCTTCAGACCTTCTGATTGCCGTTGGAAAGTTGCGGGACGCAGAACGCGTCCTCACCATCGCCCTTGATGAAGCGACCGAAAGCGGCTTGGCTCTCGATATCCGAAAGGCGTTGTTGTCTGACCTCGCCGATATCGCGCAAAGAAGAGGCCGGTCTCAGGCTGCTGACGCTTATCGCACCGCACGTGAGACGCTTTCCAAAACGAGTCCAACCGAGGACGCAACACGCGGCGATGGGGCTGCATTTAAGCGTGTCCCCGTTTTCTACGCCACCGACCGTGCCCGGTCCGGCAGCGCATATCCCTCCGACTTTTATGGCGGTAAGCGCGGCGGGCTTGAATACGGCATTGCCACCGTCACGATCCCCGCAACCCACAAATTCGCCCAGATCGAGGCGCCGTCAGTCTGGAGTTTCGAGTTCACCCAGTCGAGCGCCAAACACATCATCTTAAAGTCCGTGGAGCCGGTCGAGAAAACACAGTTTTTCGAACGCATGCGCACCAACATTGAAAAGCGTGCTGCAAATGAGGCATTTGTCTTCATTCATGGGTTCAACGTCAGCTTTGAGAAGGCGGCCAAACGCGCTGCGCAAATGGCCCATGACATGAGCTTCGACGGGCTGCCCATCCTGTTCTCCTGGCCATCGGCGAACTCTGTGTTGAGTTACATCTCTGACACCGCCGTCGTGCGACTGAGCGGCCGACGGCTCTCGCAGTTTCTGGAAGATGTCGTCAAACGGTCGGGCGCAACGAGGGTGCATGTCATCGCCCACTCCATGGGAAATCGCGCACTGACCGATGCGTTGGAACTGATGGCCCTGAGATATCAGAACAAGGAGTCGGGCAAAGCGCCGCTTGATCAGGTTATCTTTGCTGCACCCGATGTTGATGCTGACCTGTTCGGTGAGATGGTGAAAACCATTCGCCCGCTCGCCAATCGGCTGACGCTTTATGCATCCGAAGAGGACTGGGCGTTGAAAGTCTCACGGAAATTGCACGGAGACGCGCCGCGGGCCGGGCAGGGCGGAGGTGACACTTTGATAAGTCCGGTGGTGGACAGCATCGACATGTCGGAACTTGGCGAGGATATGCTGGCGCACAGCTATTTTGCCGGAGACGCTTCGGCCCTTGTCGATCTTTTGTCGCTCTTCTGGCAAAATGCAGCCCCTGAGAAGCGGTGCGGGCTGGAAGCCTCGTTCCGTAAAGGATCGAGCATTCCGATCTGGCGCTACGTGGCTGGAAAATGCGTTGACGCGGCTATGTTGCCACTGCTCGCCCAATTGCGGTCCAAAGGTTCGACGGAAGATGATAATCTTGCTGAGAAAATCGAGACCATTGTGGGGGACGCCCAGTTGACATCGCGTTTGCAAAACGCCGTCGTGCGCCTTCTGGAAAAATGATCAGTCCAGAATGAACTGAACACTCTTGTTCCCGGCCTTGTCTTTTTCCTTTTTGGCGTCG
>JBCBTO010000190.1:0-4272 GCA_039818625.1 Pseudomonadota bacterium | reverse complement strand
AGCTTTATGCGGGTTAGGGGTCACGCCTGAAACCTCTTTCTTCGGAGCGCCTTGAGTGCGTTTTCAACGTTGCCGACAGTTGCGCTTTCAAGCGTTTCCTTATATGACCTCGCTCGAGTTTTGAGGCGGCTGTTGAGCCGTCTTATTTTTATGCGATCAGCTTGAGCGAGAATGTCCATGGCACGTCTGGTGATGAAGTTCGGCGGAACGTCCGTCGCCGATCTTGACCGGATCCGACGCGTCGCCGCCCATGTGAAGCGTGAAGTTGATCTCGGTCATCAGGTTGCTGTTGTCGTCTCCGCCATGGCGGGAGAGACCAATCGCCTCGTTGATCTGTGCACGGCTGCATCGCCCATGCACGATGCGCGGGAATATGACTCCATCGTCGCGTCGGGTGAGCAAGTGTCTTCCGGCCTTCTCGCCATCACTCTGCAATCCATGGGCGTTGACGCGCGATCCTGGCTTGGCTGGCAAATCGCGCTTGAAACTGACAGCGCCCACGGGTCAGCGCGGATCGCCAAAATTGATGGCGATCGACTGATCGAGCGCCTGGATATCGGTCAGGTCGCTGTCGTCGCCGGGTTTCAGGGTATTTCTCCAGAGGGTCGGGTCGCGACGCTTGGACGGGGTGGGTCGGACACGACGGCGGTTGCGATTGCAGCTGCCATCAATGCCGATCGCTGCGACATTTACACCGATGTTGACGGCGTCTACACGACCGATCCGCGCATTGTGCCGAAAGCGCAGCGGATGGACCGTGTTTCGTTTGAAGAGATGCTGGAGATGGCATCATCCGGCGCGAAAGTGCTTCAGGTTCGCTCGGTGGAACTGGCGCATGTTTATAATGTGCGGACCTTCGTTCGCTCATCGTTCACTGATCCGGATGATCCTTCGATTGTGGACGCGAATTTCCCGCCCGGCACGTTGATTTGCAGTGAGGATGAGATTGTGGAAGAGCAAGTGGTCACCGGTATTGCCTATGCGCGCGATGAGGCCCAGGTGTCGCTCAGGCGGGTCGCGGACAGGCCTGGCATTGCAGCGCAGATTTTCGGACCGCTTGCCGACGCGAATGTCAATGTGGACATGATTGTTCAGATCGTGTCCGAAAGCGGTGAGATGACCGACATAACCTTCACCGTCCCGTCCAGCGAGTTTGAACGGTCGATTGAGACATTGAAAGCGGCGGGCTTCGATGATGTCGGTGGTGACAAAAATCTTGTGAAAGTCTCGGTCATTGGTGTTGGTATGCGCTCCCATGCGGGGGTTGCGGCTACCGCTTTTAAGGCCCTTTCGGAGAAGGGGATCAACATCATCGCGATCACAACGTCTGAAATTAAGATTTCCATTTTGATCGATGCTGCGTATACCGAACTCGCGGTGCGTACGTTGCACAGTGTCTACGGGCTCGATGCGGATTAGTCGAATACCGTGTGACATCCACCTCGGAGGACCTCGCCATGTTGCCGGGACCTGCCGGGCCGCGGATACTCTTACGACGGCTGCGCGAATTGATGGCGGAGCCGGATCGTCCGCAGGACCGGCTCGATAAGATCGTCAATCAAATTGCCTCCAACATGGTTGCGGAGGTCTGCTCGATCTATGTGTTGAGATCTGATGGCGTGCTTGAGCTTTTCGCCACAGAGGGCCTGAAGGTCGAGGCGGTGCATAAGGCGACACTGAAGGTGGGCGAGGGGCTTGTCGGTCTCATTGCCTCAACAGCGTCCCCACTCAACCTGTCGGATGCGCAGTCACATCCCGCCTTTGCTTATCTGCCGGAAACTGGCGAGGAAATTTATAACGCCTTTCTTGGCGTGCCGATCTTGCGGGCGGGACGCACGCTTGGTGTGCTCGTGGTGCAGAACAAGGCGCGCCGGGTTTACACAGAAGAAGAGGTCGAAGCGCTTCAGACAATTGCGATGCTCTTTGCTGAGATGATTGTTGGCGACGAGGTGAAAGGGCTTCTTTCCAACCACGCGCAGTTGGATCGTCAAAGCTCTGCGATGATCTCCGGGCTTTCCTTTGCCGACGGGATTGGGCTCGGTCACGTGGTCCTCCACGAGCCGCGTGTGGTCGTGACCAATCTCGTAAGTGATGATTCCAATCTTGAAATCCAACGCCTCGACAAAGCCATCAACGGCTTGCGCATGTCCGTCGACAACATGCTGTCGCGACGCGATATTGCGGCAAGCGGCGAGCATCGTGATGTTCTCGAAGCGTATCGCATGTTCGCCTACGATCGCGGCTGGGTGCGCAAGATGGAGGAGGCGGTGCGCAACGGTCTCACCGCCGAGGCTGCCGTCGAAAAAGTACAAAGCGATACGCGCGCGCGCATGTTGCGTCAGTCCGATCCCTATCTGCGCGACCGCTTGCATGATTTTGATGATCTCGCTTACCGTTTGCTGCGCGAGCTGATGGGAAAGCCCCATGGCAGCGATATTGGCGAAGGAATTTCGGACGCGATCGTTGTTGCGCGGACAATGGGTGCTGCTGACCTTCTCGATTATGATCCCAAAAAGGTGCGCGGCCTTGTGCTCGAAGAAGGTGCGCCGACAAGCCATGTCGTCATTGTGGCGCGTGCGCTCGGTATTCCAACCGTCGGCCAGGCCGATGATGTTCTGACCCTTGTGGAAACGGGGGATGCCATCATCGTCGACGGCGATACGGGTGAGGTGCAGTTGCGCCCACCAGCCAATATCGAAGCATCCTATGCGGATAAGGTTCGTCTTCGTGCCAAGCGACAGCAGCGCTATGCGGAGCTTCTGGATATTGAGCCCGTTACCAAGGACGGGGTGCGGATCGAGCTCAATCTCAATGCTGGTCTCGGCATCGATATGGACAATCTGGCCGCCACCAAAGCCGATGGGATTGGCCTTTTCCGCACAGAACTTCAGTTCATGATCGCATCCTCTCTGCCGCGCTTGTCGCAGCAGGAAGACTTTTACAGCGCGGTCTTGCAAAAGGCGGACGACAAGCCTGTCACCTTCCGCATCCTTGATATCGGGGGCGATAAGATCCTGCCGTATATGCGGATGGGGACTGAAGAAAACCCGGCGATGGGGTGGCGTGCGATCCGTCTCGGCCTTGATCGTCCAGGTCTTTTCCGCATTCAGGTGCGTGCGCTTATCAATGCTGCGCGTGATCGGGAACTCAGGATCATGGTACCCATGGTCACGGAGGTGCGCGAGGCACGCGAAGCGAAAGAACTCGTGCAAAAGGAAATCGCCCAGGCGTCACGCCATGGGCGCGGCTTGCCGTCTCGGGTGCTTTTCGGCGTCATGATCGAGGTGCCCGCCCTTTTGTGGCAGCTTGACGACCTTATGGCCATTGTCGATTTCGCGTCCATTGGCTCAAACGATCTCATCCAGTTTCTGACCGCGTGTGACCGCGGCAACACCAAACTTTCCGATCGCTACGATTCGCTTTCAACTGCGAATGTGAAGGCGCTGAAGTCGATTGTCGACGCGGGCGCGCGCAACAACACACCGGTGACGTTATGCGGTGAGATGGGCGGGCGCCCGCTTGAGGCGCTTGCGCTTCTCGGTCTTGGATATCGTTCGCTTTCGATGAACCCGTCTTCAATCGGTCCCATCAAAGCGGCTGTCATTGAAACGAACCTTGCGGCTTTGACCGAAGAGGTCCAGACATTCTTCGAGACGCCTTGTTGTGATTCCCTGCGCGAGCGGCTGGTTCGATTTGCAAAGGCAAACGATATTCCGTTATAGCGAGCGCCCGCGCCTCTTCGCCGCTTCGTGTTTCTATCGGGATTTACCTCACCATGCTTTCAACTGAAAAAATCGATTCCATCTTGATGCGTGCCGACGATGTCGTGGCGCAGATGGCGGAAAATCCCGATCCCGAAACATATGTGAAATTATCGCGCGAGTTTTCCGAACTCGAACCGGTCGTCAACAACATTCGTGCGCTGAAGGATGCCGAAAGCGAGTTCGCCGATCTCCAGGAACTTTTGGGCGATGCGGAGACCGATGACGAGATGCGGGAGATGGCGGAGGCCGAAATGCCTGAGCTTGCCGAGAAGATCGAGGCGTTGACGAGCGATATCCAAATTCAGCTTTTGCCCAAGGATATCGCGGACAACAAGAATGCGATCATTGAGGTGCGGGCTGGAACCGGCGGTGATGAGGCGGCTCTTTTCGCAGGTGATCTCTATCGGATGTACGAGCGCTATGCCGATCTTCATGGCTGGAAAGTCAACGTGATGTCCATGAGTGACGGCGATGTCGGCGGTTTTAAAGAGGTGATTGCGAATGTCTC
>JBCBTO010000189.1:0-4272 GCA_039818625.1 Pseudomonadota bacterium | reverse complement strand
GGAATGATCAGCATCCGCTCCTCAAACGCCATCAAAAGCGGGTTGTTCGCCTCCGGCGTCGAGCGCGTAAACTCATCATAGATCAGCGTATAACCGTTGATGATGGCCCGCGTGAGGATGTTATCGCTCCAGACCTCTTCGCTCTCGGTCTCCGTGCGGCGCACGGAGTGAACGTAGCGGTCAACGACCTGGCGGGTGCGCACACCTTTGCTTTCACCCAGAAGATCGGACGACGTCATCCAACTGTCACCGGAAATGATTGCTGTCGGCCGACCGATGGAAGCCGCGATCTGCATGGCAAGCGTCGTCTTGCCCGTTCCGGCAGGACCGCGAAAATGAACCGGCACGCCCGCTGTCAGATAAGTCAGCGCCCTATATTGCAGCTGTTGCAAACCGCTCGTCTCAAAGAAGTCGGCTTGCGGCGCAAGATGCACTGCAAACGGATCATCTGTCTCGACAAGACCATGATCTGTCTGAATAGACGCCATATCTGAAGCCGCCACCACACGCCCCTCATCTCCCCACGCATCCGTGGAATCAGCCCTGATTTCTAAGTGAAATCTCTGATGGGACTATTTCTTATTTATGGTTAACAGGCAGTTAAGTGATGCGGCGAGATTTTGGAAAACCAGCGCGGGGGTAGACCTGACAGGCAGGCCTTATGAAGACGCTTCGCCTTTTGCAAGCGCCACCCAAAGTGCAACATTCACAAGGCGACCGACAGCACCAAGGCGGTGGGTCAACGCAGCAACGTCGCTGGCTGCAAGATCATCGACATTCATGATCCCGAGTTGGTTCAACCGCCAGATCATCCCGGCACCAAGCCCAGGTATGTCACCAAGACTGCGCAGCGGCCCTTGGAAAGCCTGATTGGCCTTCTCAGCCTCGAGCGAGCTGTCTTCAGGCGCATCCGACTGCGGCTGATCGCTTGATGTATCAGAGGCGGGATCCGCAGGACTGGAAACAGGTTGATCGAAGTCAGCATCAAAACCTGCGGGAAATGCACTCGCAAACTCAGGTGTGGATTGCACTGGCGCCTCGACCACGGGTGCCGGTTCTGAAGGAGCCTCAGGAACGGCATGGATCAAGACGTCGACATTTCTCGATGGAGCCGCATGGGCAGCGTCTTCCATGTGCGTGACATCGGCAGCAGCCTGAGCGTCTATAACGGCACCTTTCGGCTCGCTTACATCATCAAGCGCTTTGGAATTGTCATTCTGGAAGAGGTCTTCGCGCAGAGCTGACCGCGCCTGTTTCAGCGAAGCGTGGAGTGCTTTCGCCCGTTCCACACGTTCAGCGCGGAGTTTTTCAATGTAGCTTCTTGTTTCCTGGCGAACCTCTAAAGAACGCTCTTGATAGGTCGACGCGGCCATGAACAGCCCTTCATTCTCAGTCGCAAGGAGACCCAGATGGGGTCCAGAAGCACAAAGCCGGGGACGTGTCCCGGCTTTGTATTATAATCAAAGAGGGCTTAAGCCGTCTGTGGGCTTGCCGTCAGGCCGATCGCTTCGGCATATTTGAGCCATGTCTCAACAGATGCAACGACGACGCGTGCTTCAACTGCGATGAGCTCGATACCGACGAGTGCAACACGGACGAATGCGTCTACGACAACACCTTTGTCCAGGATACGGTCAACAACTTCTGCAATGCTGCTTGATGCAACGCTTTTTTCAATAGCCATAGGAACTCTCCATTACGCATAACCCAGTCCCAGCTGGGTCTTCCTCACTCACGAAGAAGCCGACATCCCGTCACACCATTTCTTCGCATTAACACTTACGTGAATAACCTTATTTTCCTAAGAATGGCTGAACGGCCCTTTCACGGTTCCTTAACTTCCAGGTTCAAGGACGCTCTGGAGCCAGAGAATGCGCGTTTCGCTCGAAATGCGACGAAAGTTGCTTAAATTTTGATATTGCACAAATTTTGGGCTCAAGCGACAGTCGAGCATGTCACAAAAAGACCTGTCCATTTTGATCATCGACGAAGATGCGGTCCGCAGCGCCATCATCGAGGGTGGCTTGCGCGAAGCAGGCTATCAGACGCTCAAAATCGTCAATGACGTAAACGGCATCGCGAAGCTTATCGCGGACGCCGAGCCCGATGTTGTCGTCATTGATCTGGGAAACCCCAACCGCGACATGCTCGAAAACATGCTTCAGCTTTCACGGGCCGTGAAACGACCCATCGCTATGTTTGTCGATCAGACCGACGCGCAAACGACAGAAGCGGCCATCGACGCCGGCGTTTCGGCCTATGTGGTGGACGGGCTCAAGAAGGAACGCGTGACACCAATTCTGGAAATGGCGATCAGCCGTTTCAATGCCTATTCGCGTATGGCCCGCGAATTGGAGGAAGCCCGCGACCGGCTGGAGCAGCGAAAAACCATCGACCGCGCCAAAGGCATTTTGATGAAATCCAAAAACATGTCGGAAACCGACGCTTACAACCTCCTGCGCAAGACAGCCATGAACCAGAACAGGAAGATCAGCGACGTTGCGCAAAGCCTGATCCTCGCCGCCGGTCTGTTGGAGTAGAGAGACATATGGCACACCTCGACCACATCGCAGCCGGCTTTCTACCCCTGACGGATTGCGCCATCCTGGTCGCCGCCCGTGAGATCGGCTTTGCGGAAGACGAGGGTATAGACCTTGCCCTCGTGCGCGAAACATCTTGGGCCAACATTCGCGACCGCATGGCCGTCGGCCATTTCGAGGCGGCCCATATGCTAGCGCCCATGCCCGTTGCGGCAAATCTCGGCCTCACCCCCATGCCAGCTGAGCTCGTGGCACCAATGGCCCTTGGGCTCGGCGGCAACGCAGTCACGGTGAGCACGAAGGTTTGGAATGAGATGCGAGTGGATGAACCCCTCGATATTCGTGATCCCGATGCAATTGGCGCACAATTGAAACGCGTGATCGAAACACGCAAAAAGGCGGGCGATGACCGCCTTAGGTTTGGCGTCGTCCATCCCCATTCAGGGCACAATCTGGAATTGCGCTATTGGCTGGACGCATGCGCCATCGCGCCGGACACCGACATCGAGATTGTGATCGTGCCGCCGCCACTGATGGCGGATGCGCTCAAAAACGGTCGCATTGACGGGTTTTGTGTGGGCGAACCGTGGAATTCCATCGCAGTCGATATGGGTGTCGGTCGCATCGCAACCGTCAAAGCTGCGATCTGGCGCTCCAGCCCGGAAAAGGTGCTCACGTTGCGTTCGGAATGGCAACGGGACCACGAAGAGCTGACGTCGCGCTTGTTGCGCGCGCTACACCGAGCGGCCGAATGGTGTGGCGATGTCAAAAACAAGGACAAGCTGGCCGCCATCCTCGCGCGCGACACATATGTATCAGCGCCGAAAGAACTGGTCGAACGCGCGCTTTCGGGAAACCTGGTACTTGAACAAGGCCTCGACATCGCGTTGCCAGACTTCTTTTTGCCCTTTGAACGCGCCGCAACATTCCCTTGGCAAAGCCATGCCTTATGGTTTTACAGCCAACTCGTGCGATGGGGGATCGCACCCCATAATCAGGACAACGCAACCCGCGCGCGCCAATCCTACCGGCCAGATCTTTATCGGCGGGCCTTGAAGCCCCTGAGAGCCGGGCTCCCGAGCGCCAATGCAAAAGTCGAAGGAGCGCTTGAACGCGAGACGCCCGTCGGCGCAACCCACGGCACACTCGTCCTTGGTCCGGATGGCTTCTTCGATGGGCGCGTGTTCGACCCCGACAAGCTTGACGATTATGTCGCCGGCAGCCTTCAATCCCCTGCTTGATCGCGCTGCCCAAAATTGTGCGTTGCACCATAACCTGCCTATGATTTGAGCAGCGCGCATCGAAAGCAAGCAGAGCCGGTTGCTTTCGACAAGGCAGATGAATTCAGACACAAGTTAAAACCCACAAGTAAAGCAAATACTTAACGAAAATTAAGAAGTCTGGCACAGCGCTTGCAAAAAAGTGGTCGGCTTCGACAGCCCCTCCCAAGCGCCCAATGACGGGCGCCAAGCATAGCCGCTCACAAGGGCACCCGCGCTAACTCCTCCTCCTCAAGCGCGGTGTTCTGTGGGCGGCTTTTATTTTTGATTGGTGCTTTGCCGCCGGACATGAACCAGAACACGGAGTAGCGACGAGATGAGTACGAGAAAGTTTTCAAGAAGGGCCGTAATGGCGGCAAGTGCGGGCGCACTTGCCGCATCCGCAATGATAAAACCGGCACGATCCGAGCCGCTTGATGTAGAAAAAGACGAGCTCAAATTCGGCTTTATCA
>JBCBTO010000188.1:0-4280 GCA_039818625.1 Pseudomonadota bacterium | reverse complement strand
CCGCCTCAGAACTGCGAAAGACATCGACCATATCGATGGGCTTATCGATGTCAGCAAGCGACGCATAGACTTTCGCACCGCAGATTTCTCCACCGGCCTGACCAGGATTGACGGGCAAAACGTCATAACCCTTGGAGAGGAGATACTTCACGACGAAGTAAGAGGGACGCACGGTCTTCGCACTCGCGCCGACGACGGCAATCGTCTTCACCTCGTCGAGAATGGCGCGGATATAGTCGTCGGAATAGCTGCTGTGGTCCATCGGTATTTCCTGCGCTTCAGTTAACTGGTTTGCCGAGTGTCATCCATTCGTTCATTGCACGTAGCAATTCCATTGTTGGATAGTCTTGAATGTCATCCTCTGAGAAACCTGCCGCAAGCTGTTTCTCATAATACCACTCTTGAAAATCGGCATATCGACCATGTATCCGGTTAGCACCTTCCGCGCTTATACCTGCCTCGCTGACTAGCCAGTTTCGAACCTTACGAATTGCTTTTTGGAAGTCACCAGAATGCGTTTGTATATCACAACCAGCGAGGTCGGATATTGCTGCTTGATAACGATATCGCTCTTGTTCCAGAATTAAGATTCTTTTGCTCTGCCTTCCATTTCCAAAATACTCACGACAACCGTAATCCATACCTAGCTCGAATGGCATGTTGAGCCGGTAGAATTCACCTTGTTCCATAGCTTGGCAGCGACTCAAATCATGGATGGAATACTTAGAGGCTTCTATTAACGCTTTAATTCGTAACAGCCGTAGTGCTGCGGAGTCGTCGGACTCTGTTGCCAATCGTGGCGTGAAGCCGAGAAAAACTATGCAGAATAAAATTGCTTGCAGGAGGGGTGCGTACTCTTCGTCAAAAGGACAATTGATAAATATACATTTCTCGAAAGGTGAGGATTCCAAAATTTACCCTTTCGGAGGGAAGGGGTCCTTACCATAAGAATTGCGTTCTCTTATTCGACCATCGCGACCGTGAATGTAGAGTTCGGTTTTTTGATTTTTCGCAATTTCACGTCCGCGTGTGACTGCTTCTTCTTGCGTTCGAAATGACTCCGACACTCGCGGTGAGCCCGCCTTTCGAACACTCCAACCGCCTCGACTATTGGGGACAATATGTTGGCCTTTTTTCGACATGGTTGTTTGTTTCCTCGCCGCTTAACCTATCCGTTGCAATGTAGATGAAGCAGAGCTAAATTCCAAGGAATACAAATGATCAAAGCCTACATCGCGAGATCGGCGACCACGGCATCGAGCACAAACCAGCCCTCGCGGCTCACCCGCAGTCGATCATCGTCAATGCGTTCGACCATGCCGTGTTTCATGAGATCATCAATCTGCTTGTCGCGTATGAATGAGCCGGAGAGCGCTTCATAGCGCTTGAGGCTTATGCCTTCCTTGAGACGAAGTCCCATGAGCAACATCTCGTCGCCCGCCGCTTCCTCATTCAAAACCTCCACGCTGTCGATGCCGTGGCCCGTCTCGCCGACTTTGGAAACCCACGTCTCCGGATGACGTTCAATGGCAAAGCCCGTTCGTTCGCCGTCGACGGTGAGGCGCGAATGGGCGCCGGGGCCGATGCCTGCGTAATCGCCATAACGCCAATAGGTGAGATTGTGACGGCTTTCCGCACCCGGCCTCGCGTGATTGGAAATCTCATAAGCTGGAAGGCCGCGGGCGGCGCAGACATCCTGCGTAATGTCGTAGAGCGCCCGCGCCTCGTCCGGACCGGGCGGCACGATTTTGCCCGCATCGAAGAGCTTCTGAAACGGCGTGTCCGGTTCGATGGTGAGTTGATAAAGCGATAGGTGATCGGCTGCGTAGTCAATCGCGAGGTTGAGTTCTTCAGCCCAATCATCTTCAGATTGATCTGGTCGCGCGTAGATGAGGTCGAAGGAAATTCGGGGGAAGGTCGCCCGCGCGATCTCAACAGCCTCGACCGCTTGATCGACGTCGTGCACCCGCCCGAGAAAACGCAAGTCAGCGTCCTTCAGCGATTGCACGCCGATGGACAAGCGATTGACCCCCGCCGCGCGATAAGCGGCGAAGCGTTCTGCCTCGACGGATGAAGGATTCGCCTCCATGGAGATTTCAGCATTATCCGCGATTGGCCATGACGCGTGAACCTCCCGCAAAAGCGCGTTGAGCGTCTCCGGATCCATCAGCGACGGCGTGCCGCCCCCAAAGAAAATGCTGGTGACAGGATTATCGGGCGTCAGCGCCGCGAAATACGCGATCTCGCGCTTGTAGGCGTCGACGAAATCGCGCTGTTTCACTCCGCCATGGCGCACATGCGAGTTGAAATCGCAATAAGGGCACTTGGCCTCGCAAAACGGCCAATGGAGATAAATGCCGAAACCGGGATTTTCCAAGAGATCATCACCCATCCGCCAGAAGGCACGCTTCGGCAAAAAGCTTAAAGGCCCGCGCACGATGCGAAAGTGGTTCGGCGCCTCCGCCAAGATCAGATGGTTTCCAGCCGTGTTTTTCGTCTGCCGTCATCTCGCCAAAGGTGATGTCATAGCCGTCGGGCAGAAACATCGGATCATATCCGAAACCCTTGTCGCCGCGCGGCGGCCAGATCGCCTGCCCGTGCACCTCGCCACGAAATTCCTCGCAATGGCCATCTGGCCAACAAAGGCACAAGACAGCGACAAAATGGGCAGCACGGCTTTCAGGCTCCATAGCGCCAACCGTCTGAAGTTTTTCTTCAACATTGCGCATGGCCCGTCCGAAATCCTTGTCAGGTCCCGCCCAGCGCGCTGAATAAACACCGGGGTCGCCGTCAAGCGCCGTCACGGCAAAGCCGGAATCGTCGGAAAGCGCCGGCAAGCCCGTTGCATCCGCAGCCGCTTTTGCTTTCAGGAGCGCATTCGCCTCAAATGTGGTGCCGGTTTCCTCCGGTTCGGGAAGGTTAAGCTCGCTCGCAGATTTTGCGGTCAGGCCGAAGGGCGCGATAAGCTCGTTGATTTCGCGAACCTTACCCTCATTGTGGCTTGCGACCACCAGCGTATCGCCTGTCAGTTTGCGTGCTTTCGCCATGGCTACATGGACGCCATTTTCTGCAGCGACACGAGTTCACCGATGCCCTTTTTGGCAAGACCCATCAGGCGTGCGAAATCCTCCTCGGTAAAAGGATCTTTTTCGGCCGTTCCCTGAATCTCGATAATGCCACCAGCGCCACTCATGACGAAATTGGCATCGGTTTCCGCATTGCTGTCCTCGGCGTAATCGAGGTCGAGAACGGGCTCGCCGTTATAGATGCCGCATGAAATCGCCGCCACATGGTCGCTCAATACAGTCCCGGAGACCATTGACCGGTCGCGCATCCACTCGATCGCATCATTGAGTGCCACCCAGGCACCTGTGATCGACGCGGTCCGCGTCCCGCCGTCAGCTTGAATGACATCGCAGTCGATGGAAATTTGCCGCTCGCCGAGCGCCTTCATGTCGACGACGGCGCGCAAGGACCGTCCGATGAGCCGTTGAATTTCCTGCGTGCGACCGGATGCTTTGCCTGCGGTCACTTCACGGCGCATGCGCTCGGATGTGGATCGCGGCAACATGCCATATTCTGCGGTCACCCAGCCTTCGCCACCGCCGCGCAGCCAAGGCGGTACGCGATCTTCGACGCTTGCCGTGCAAAGCACATGTGTGTCGCCGAAACGGACCATACAGGACCCTTCCGCATGCTTTGACACGCCGCGTTCGAGCGAAACGGCGCGCATTTCATCTAAAGCGCGATTGGAGGGGCGCATGGCACGGTCCTTAACATCGTTTGACACCGCGTCGTCTTAGACCGCGTCGGGCGGCAGGTAAACCACAAAGTGCCCAACGCATGCGCTGTGCCGGACCGGTATGCGGCCATCGGCCGTTAAGCGTGTTCGCCGTTTTCGCGGCACGGTCACATCGCCACCTCACCAATCTTTGAAGAGACCGTCACATTGTCTGCGTGTAACCAGTTTACCAGATGGTGACAAAATGTCGCAATTTGATGATCAGGAGGATTCCATGACTGACTTAACCAGACGGCACTTCGTCGCTTCAGCTGCTGGCGTGGCGGCACTTGGCCTTTCGGGCTCAGTCGCATTTCTGAGCCCCGCTGAGGCGGCGGACGTTCGCAAAAAGGGCTTTTACAAATATAAGGTTGGCTCCGACATTGAGGTGATTTCGCTTTATGATGGCGTCTGGCAAAAGGCGCACGACCCGAACTTCATCATTGGAGCGGATGTGGACGCGACCAAGGCGGCCTTGCGCAAGGCGGGCGAAACGGAC
>JBCBTO010000187.1:0-4296 GCA_039818625.1 Pseudomonadota bacterium | reverse complement strand
TCAAACCGGACACCGAACCAGGACTGGAAGACTGGCTAAAGATCAATGCCGACTACTCCGAAAAATGGCCGAACATTACAATGAAAAAAGACCCGCCTGCAGATGCCGAAGACTTCGACGGCAAAAAGGATAAGTTCAAGCAATACTTCTCTACTGAACCGGGCGACGGCGATTGATTGGGAAATACAGCATGCGAAAATTTGTTAATATGCGTGGAGCGCAAAGCGACAATTGGTTAATTTCGAGATTTTAACAAAATACCACGTTGGGCGGTTAGGAACTGTTGCCCAATCGGAGCCTGAATGAGCCTGAGAACACATTCGCTTTGATTCTCAAGCGTTTTTGTGCTATTGCTTTAAAACTGAGCAGAGTAAAGTGCACGAACAGGTTTTCTTAACAGCGGTTAACGCAATCACCACAATTACTTAAAATTGCAGCGGCTTTGTGACAACAGCATGAAGACCGCGTGGTTTTGCTGACTGTCGGATGAAGGTATCAGCCCAACAATTTGACATAGCGTTGTGAACGTTGGTGTCGCTTGGGTCAAATATATCCGGTGTTCCACGTACAATGATCTCGAGATCACTTGCTCACGCTTGAGTACCTGGCCGAAAACGGGCCGACCATGGGTATGGTTTTGGGCGGAAACACATGCCTCAGATCGTGCTGACCAAAAGACGTCTGGCACGCACTTAAAGGAGTACAAAAACGAATGGCGACAGCAAAAAAGACAACACAGCGTCAAGGGTTCAAAACAGGGGAATTCATCGTCTATCCTTCCCATGGCGTTGGCAAAATTGCTGGCATCGAAGAGCAGGAAGTTGCAGGCATTAAGCTTGAACTGTTTGTCATAGAGTTCGAGCAAGACAAAATGGTGCTCCGCGTACCAACAGCGAAAATAGAATCCGTTGGCATGCGCAAAATTTCAGAGCCGGATCTGATTGAGAAAGCCTTGAAAACCGTGCAGGGCCGTGCCCGCGTCAAGCGCACCATGTGGAGCCGACGCGCCCAGGAATATGAAGCAAAAATCAATTCCGGCGATTTGATTTCCGTTTCGGAAGTCGTCCGCGACCTTTACAGGGCGGAAGACCAGCCGGAGCAGTCTTATTCCGAACGCCAGCTTTACGAACAGGCCCTCGACCGCATGGCGCGAGAACTGGCAGCTGTTGAAAAGCTGTCCCTGACGGAAAGCGTACGGAAAATCGAAACCAATCTCGCAAAAGGCCCGCGTCGAGGCGCGAAAGCCGCAGCGGAAGAAGTGGACGCGGATGACGAGCAGGAAGAAGCAGCGTAAGCTTCGGTCCAATCGACATTTGCGGACGAAAAGAACCCGGTGCTTGCGCCGGGTTTTTTCTTGCTCTGCGGCGGGATGGAGCACTCTTACCACCCCAATATAATTCATTATTTTTTTGAATGAGACGGTGATCCGAACACAGGCCCAATCCGTAAAAGCTACAATGGGCATGAAAGTGAGGACACCATGGCAACGTCAAGCGGTTCATCCAAACATTTCGTAAAGGCTGCCATGAAGGCGCCATATCTTTCACGCGAGGAAGAGCAAGATCTCGCCGTGCGGTGGAAGGAAAACCAAGACCAGGATGCCATGCACCGCATGACCCAGGCCCATATGCGGCTCGTCATTGCCATGGCGGGCAAATTCCGCAACTTTGGCCTGCCCATGAGCGACCTGATTCAGGAAGGGCATGTTGGACTGCTGGAAGCGGCCGCCCGCTTTGAACCGGATCGCGAGGTTCGCTTCTCCACCTACGCGACATGGTGGATTCGCGCATCAATTCAGGACTACATCCTGCGAAACTGGTCAATTGTGCGCGGCGGCACGAGTTCAGCGCAAAAGGCCTTGTTCTTCAATCTTCGCAGGCTGCGCGCGAGGCTCAACCAGACATCGAGCCAAACACCAGATCAGGAAATCTACAATGAAATCGCGTCCGCGATCGGTGTCTCCGCGAAGGACGTGGCATTGATGGACTCACGGCTTTCCGGCCCCGATCAATCACTGAACGTTCCGATCATGGAAGCAGATGGAGGCGGTTCAGACCGTCAGGACTTCCTGGTTTCGGATGAACCTTTGCAGGATCAACTGGTCGGCGATTACATCGACAGCGAGCGCCGGTCCAATTGGCTTCAGCGCGCCCTTGATGTTCTGTCAGATCGCGAACTGAAAATCGTCAAAGAACGGCGCTTGTCCGATGATGGCGCAACACTGGAATCGCTCGGTAGCGTCCTCGGCATTTCGAAGGAACGCGTCCGCCAGATTGAAAACCGAGCGTTGCAGAAGATGAAAGCGGCACTCTTGAACCAGAACGCCGACGCGTCGTCTTTCATCAGCTGAATCTTTAGCCGGACGCTCCGTCGACAATCACTTTCACGAAGTCACCAGCTTCCGGCTGCTGGCGGCGTGATAAGCCGTTAAAAACGCGGAACGCCTCATCCGGATTGGCAACAAGTCCTCTCATGGGCCGGGACAACGAAAAGACGGTATCTTGGCGTCCGACCTTCATGACTTTGATGCGCAATGGCGACAAGTTTCGCGCTTCCCGTTCCGACAGCGTTCTAAAGCTCGAAACCGTTGCACTCACCGACCGGTCGAAGCGGGTCGAAGGATTTTTCGTTGCGAAAATCATTCGATACGTTGAAGTCGGTGCACGGATAACCGTGATCTTGAAGCTCCATTCCGCGACGCTCGCAACCGCCGACGCAGCCGGCGACCCATTGACGGTAAATTGCGTGATAGACGCCGGGTCGAGACCATTCAGCCAACCCGATTGCAGATAGTCCGGCAGCGACACATTGTTCGCAACCTGCACGCCGTCAAACCGGATCGCATCACCGTTTGCAGCGGTCGCAAGAACAGCTTCGGGCGTGTTGTCGATGACATACCCTTGTGGAACCGAAAAGGTGAACCGCAATTGCGGATGGAAGAAGGAGCGGTCGCGAACATACCCCTCTTCCGGATCGTCGCCAAAGATCATGCCATCAATGGACCTCAAATAGGCGGTCCGCTCGTTCTTGCCGATGCCCGGCGCGCCAATCTGGCGGGCGGCCAAGCGGGCTTGCGCAACGCGTTCGGGCGTCGATGGATGAGACGACAGGAAATCCGGGCCGTCCTCTTTCAACGCCACAGACGCACTGGACCGATAGCTTTGATATGCGGCCATCGTCTCAAGAAAACGCGCGGCTGCAAAAGGGTCATATCCCGCACGCCCGGAATTGCGCACACCGATCGCATCGGCGGCGAACTCCTGCTGCTGCGTGAATGCCGCAAAATCAAGTTGCCGCTTCGCCAAAACGAAAGCGGCCGCTTCCTCATTGCGAACGACATTGCGCACGGCCCGCGAGACGAGCTCAGCCTTGCGCGCTTTCCGCAAACGTTCCTGGCCGTGATTGCTGGTCACATGCGCCATTTCATGGGCGAGAACTGCCGCCACCTCAGACGCGTCACTGGCAAGCGCCAGAAGACCGCGGGTGATATACAAAAACCCGCCGGGAAGCGCGAACGCATTCACTGATGGCGAGTTCAAAATTGTTATCTGGAAGGCCTGCGATGGCACATCCGACGCGTTGATCAAACGCGAAACAATGCGGCTCAATTGATCTTCGACGCCGCGATTGGAATAGACCCCGCCATAAGCTGCGACGATCCGGGTGTTTTCACGCTCCGCCGCCTGAATAAGCCCGGTATCCGTACGGCGCTGCGGTACTGGCGGTGTTTTGACATTCGCTTTGACGCGATTGCCGTTGATCGTGGTGCCTGGCCCGGCAAGTTCCTGATTGCGCAGCAGGTTGAAATTGGAACACGCGGAAAGAAACGCGAACAGAACAACCACGGTAATCGCGCGCCAGAAAGACGGGCGAACACCAAAGAACAGATGGTTAGAATATGCCGAAGCCGACGTCACTCCGTCAGAAACTCCATTTGAGCCGCATGATCGATCCGCATACTGGGTCCGTTGTAAAGGTCGAGAAACCCGCGAACTCGAACCCGTCGGCCCGAAAGGGTATCCAGCGTTCCGAACTTCTGTTCGAAATCAGATTTTATGCTCTTCTTGAGCGCAGCCGTGAAATCTCGCTTCCAGTCGTCACCGAAATTGAGAAGCCCGACGCGCTTAAATGACCGCGTTGACGTGATCACCCCCTCAATTATGGCAAAGTCTCCCTCCTTTCGCCACAACAATGGGTCGGTGGATTCGTAGACAACGGAAATTTGATCGCTGCCTGTGTCATTTTGCGCGCGCCTCGCCGTGTTTTCCGTCTGGAGCAGTGCGGCATAAAGCGCAG
>JBCBTO010000186.1:0-4299 GCA_039818625.1 Pseudomonadota bacterium | reverse complement strand
ACGGTGAGCGTTCCGCCGATAAACCAGCCGAAGATCGCACCACCCGCAATCGTCAGAATGCTGGCTCCGGGAAACGACAACGCGACGGCGACAATGTATATGCCAAGATAGGCGACAATCGACAGGACGAAATTTTCCGAAACGAAGGCTTGTATGGCGTCACGGTTTTCCTGCAGAGCATCAACCGAGAGATAATTATGCAGGCCGAGCGCATACCCGCCGCCTAGAAACGCCGCGATGATGCCAATCGGCAAGAACCGCTTCAAACGGCTTTTGCTTTCCACCTTTTCCACCTCGGTATTTCCGATCGTCTCGTCCACCGACATCGAACACTCCTGCTTTGTTTCGTGTAGCGTGCAGATTTTCTTCTTGGCGCTACCAATCTTTCTGCACTGCAACACACCCTGTACAGTGTTATATGATGACGAAAAAATGCTAAAAAACCTGCTTTGCCCTTCATAACAGATGTTTGAAGAAATCACGGGACATTTCACAAGTTTGTGATAACGCCTGATCGCAGGTTATCACGCCGTGGCCGAGCCGGATCTGATGATAATGGCAAAACGCATCATATTCCACCGACGAGCGCCGAAAATTAAGGCGTTTGACAATTGACTTTCCGCGCACCTTCCCACTATATGCCGCAATTCCGAGAAATCGTCTCAACCGCCCGCGCCATACGCTGAGCGTGAGACCGAAGCCGTATCGCTCGCTTTTGGTTTGAAAGAGCGGCACAAAAATGAGGCCCGCGACGGCGGGAAAAAAAGATGAAACGCACATTTCAACCGAGCAAGCTCGTTCGCAAACGCAGACACGGCTTCCGCGCGCGCAAGGCGACCAAGGGCGGTCGCGCTGTCCTCGCCGCCCGTCGGGCAAAGGGCCGCAAGAAACTGTCGGCGTAAGATCGACATCGGATCTGCGTGCGCGAACGCTCCTCAAGCCTGACGGCCAAACCCAAAGAGACCCTGAAAAAGCGGGCCGCTTTCATCAATGCGGCCAATGGTGTCTTTTTGGCCAGAAACGGCTTCGTTGTTCAGCGCAACAGACAGAAGCCTGTCGCGGCATTGGATGGAACAGATGCACGTGTCGGCTTCACCGTGACCCGCAAGATTGGCAACGCTGTGGTGAGAAACCGCATCCGGCGGCGCCTGAAAGAAGCCATACGTCACACCGATGACGGTCTTTTCGATGCAGACCACGACTACGTTCTGATTGGACGGCAACCAGCGCTCACCATCGACTTCAATAGCCTTTGCGCCGACATCGAATACGCGTTAAAGAAACTCGCGCGCGGCGAGGGCCGGACATCAAGGCCCTACAAGAGACGGAAATGATCCAACCTCGCCCCCTTTAAGACGCTGAACTTGATACGCTCCAACTCGACGGCGCGAAAAGCAGGATGACACCGCTTTGATGCAGGACAACAAGAACTTTTATCTCGCAATCGGCCTTTCCATGCTGGTGCTGATCCTTTGGCAGATTTTCGTCATCGGACCGCAAGAAGAAGAACGGCGCGCCCGGCTCGAAGCACAGCAAGCAGCCGAACAGGCGCGGATTGAGGCACAAGGCGAGGCGGGCACCGTAAGTCCTGCGGCACCCAATGGGTCGGGCGACAATCGGGCAGGTGTCGTGCCAAACGTGGCGTCAGATGGCACTGAGACCGCGCGCCCTTCTGCGACCGTGACCTCCGGCGACCAAAGCACGACGTCTCAACAGGCAAACACACCACGCGCCGTAATCGATACACCGAGCTTGCGAGGATCAATCAACCTTGCTGGTGGGCGCATTGATGACCTCCTTCTTAAAAACTACCGCGAGACAATCGACCCGGAAAGCCCGCTGATCAGGCTGTTCCATAAAGTCGGAACGGAAAACGCGTATTATGCAGAAACCGGCCTCGTCGCCGCTGCGGGCGGGCCGCAACTGCCGAAAAGCGATACACTGTGGACTGTTGCAGGCAACGACACGCTGGCCATCGGCACGCCCCTCGTTCTGACCTGGGACAATGGCGCAGGCCTGACATTCACACGCACCTATGAGCTGGACGACGATTACATGTTCACCATCACCGAAAGCGTCGAGAACGCGACCGGTGAGGCCGTGACCGTCTTCCCCTATGGCTTTGTATCCCGGCGCGGACGTCCGTCGACAAGCGGCATCTGGATCCTGCACGAGGGGCTTCTCGGCATGTTTGGCGAAGAGGGCCTGACGGAGGTCGGCTATGGCGATCTCGAAGACGACAACACCATGGAGCTTCCGAAGACTGATCGCGGCTGGCTTGGCATCACGGATAAATATTGGGCCGCAGCACTGATCCCACCGAGCGACGCATCCTTCAAAGGACGTTTTGCACTCAATCCGGGCGTTCAACCTGCGTATCAGGCAGATTTCCTGTCCGATGCATTGACTGTGCCCACAGGCGGCGAAGCATCATCCATCACCCGCCTTTTCGCCGGTGCCAAGCAGACCAACCTGATCGACAGTTATGAAAAAGACTTTCAGATCGAGCGCTTCGATCTTCTGATTGACTGGGGCTGGTTTTACTTCCTGACCAAACCGCTCTTTTACTCCCTCGACTGGCTCTTCAAGGTCTTCGGCAACTTCGGTGTCGCCATCCTGATGGTGACGGTCGGCATCAAGATCATCTTCTTCTGGTTTGCCAACAAGTCCTACGTTTCCATGAGTAAGATGAAGCTTCTTCAGCCGAAGATGAAGGAGATCCAGGAGCGCTATAAAGACGACCGCGCCGGCCAACAGCAGGCGATGATGAAGCTCTATAAGGAAGAGAAGATCAATCCGCTCGCCGGGTGCTGGCCGATCCTCATTCAGATTCCGGTCTTTTTCGCGCTCTACAAGGTGCTTTTCGTCACCATCGAAATGCGTCACGCGCCCTTCTTCGGCTGGGTTCAGGATCTCGCAGCACCCGACCCGACGACGATCTTCAACCTTTTCGGGCTCATCCCGATAAGCATGCCCGAATGGATGCCACTCATCGGCATTTGGCCACTGCTCATGGGCATTACGATGTTCTTGCAGATGAAGCTGAACCCGGCTCCACCTGATCCAACCCAGCAGATGATCTTCAACTGGATGCCGGTGATCTTCACCGTCATGCTCGCCACGTTCCCGGCTGGCCTTGTTATTTACTGGGCGTGGAACAACCTTCTGTCGATCATCCAGCAATACATCATCATGCGCCGACAGGGCGTCGAGATCGACTTCTTCGGCAACATTCTGGACACGTTCCGGCAAGAGAAGAAGTCAAAGCAGATCGAACGCACCGACGACGCTGAGTGATGGTAACCGACACCGATGACACCGATCCGGCGGCCCTCGAAAAGGGCCGCCTGTTTTTTGCAAAACCGTGGGACTTCTGGCTAAGCGTCGCAGCTCTCGACGGCTTGCCAGGCTTTAATGGACTGGAAGTCGCCTTCGCCGGACGATCCAATGTCGGCAAATCCTCACTCATCAACGCGCTCACCGGTGTGAAGGGCCTCGCACGCACCTCAAACACACCGGGCAGAACACAGCAATTGAACTATTTCACGCCGGGCGATCCGACAGGCGCGCCACTCGCCATCGTCGACATGCCGGGCTACGGCTACGCAAAAGCGCCTTTGCCCCTTGTTGAGGAATGGAACGAACTCATTCTCGCCTATCTCAAAGGCCGCGCCAATCTGCGCCGCGTTTACGTGCTGATCGACAGCCGCCACGGCCTGAAAAAGAACGACCTTGAAGTCCTCGATCTCCTCGATAAGACAGCCGTCTCTTATCAGGTCGTTCTCACCAAGATCGACAAGATCAAACAGGCGGGCATCGCCCGGGTTTGCGACGAGACGCGGGATGCGCTCAAAAAGCGCCCCGCCGCGTATCCGGAAATCATGGTCACATCAAGCGAGAAGGGCGCCGGCATTCCCGAACTCCGCGCAACAATTGCGGGCTTGTTAGATTAGAGTTTCTCAAACGTCGCAACGACCTTGTCGTCGACCAGATCGGCGATATCCGCGCTGAACCGCTTGAAATGATCGGACGCGAGATGGAGGTCGAATGCGGCGCGATCCGTGTAAATCTCATACATGAAAAAACGCGTCGGCTCCTCCCCACTGCGACACAGATCGAAGTACAAGCAGTCCGCCTCCTGCTCCAGGGAGTTTTGGGCCTGCGCCTTTGCAAGGCGGGCAAAACCCTCCGCACTGGCCAATTTCACATGCCAATCGACTATTACGACATAAGCCATGGGACAACCCTCTAAGAAAAACCGCCCCGAAAAGGGGCGGCTTATCATTACTTTATTGCAGC